>CAIWDQ010000638.1 GCA_903911455.1 uncultured bacterium | reverse complement strand
TTAGAAACTTCTGCAAAGAACTTAGAAATGTCTGCAAAGAGCAAAGATTTACATACAAAACATTTTATTTAAAAAACGAAATGTGTGAATGATGTAATTCTTTTCATTAATTATGTAACACTTTACTAAGGCATCAGAAGTAATTTTGCATACTTAAATATTCGAATGCAAATATAATGAAAAAGCAATTATTTATAATAATAACAAGTCTTATCCTATTTCTTATTCCTAACATAAATTATGGTCAAGCACCTAATTTAGGTGTAGCATCAGGATTTGCAATATTTACAGCAACAGGTGCGGTTACTAATAATGGTACTTCGGTAATAAATGGAGACATTGGAACTAATGTAGGTGCTTTTACAGGATTTCCTCCCGGAACAATTAACGGACAAACACATGTAGCCGATGCCACTACGGCACAAGCAGCAACTGATGTTAATACTGCTTATACTTATTTATATAATTTGAGTGGAACAGTTATAGGAGTGGGATTAGGGAATGGACAAACACTTTTGCCAGGGACTTATAGTACAGGAGCAGCTTCAACATTAAACGGAACTATAACACTTGATGGACAAAATAATCCTAACTCTCTTTTTATTATTAAAATAGGTGGAGCTTTTGCAACAGGCACACATTCAAATGTTATATTAATAAATTCGGCTTCATTATGCAATGTTTACTGGCAAATAGGCGGACAATTTGATTTAGGAGACAGCTCAGTATTTAAGGGAACAATAGTAGCTGATGGAGCAATAAATTTACTACAGGGATCTACTTTATTCGGTAGAGGGCTTTCGCGAGCAGGTGCAATATCATTATATAATAATGTAGTGGCATATATGCCTGCTGCCGCAGGAACAATAACAGGAAATTACAAAGCATGTCAATCGCAAAACGGAGTTATTTATTCAGTACCACCTATTAACAATACAACTGGTTATATATGGACACTTCCAACAGGTGCTACAATTATATCAGGTGTCAATACCAATAGCATAACAGTAAACTTCAGTTCCACTGCATCTTCAGGCAATATAACAGTATCGGGAACAAATGCATGTGGAAGTGGAATTGCATCATCAAATTATGCTATTACAGTATCAGCACTCCCGACAACTTCAGCAATATACCATCAATAAACGTAATAATTAATATTTATAACAAAATAATAATAATCTTTTTAATAATTAAATCTTTAAATTAAAAAACAATGAAATCAAATTTTAAATTTTATCAATGGTTCTTAATGTTGCTTTTCGTAATGAGTGCAACAGGAACATGGGCACAAAATCAAGCAACAACACAAACTTTATGCCCTGGGACAGAGTCTTATTATGTAACTCCAGGAAATGCAGCAAATACATTTTTATGGAGTATTTCGACTGGGACCTCAGGAGTAAATTGGACAATTACATCTCCAACTACTGTATCAACAAATGTGATATGGGCAAATCCGACAGTACCGGTAACTTATCATTTAACTCTTACGGAAAGTAATACGGATGGCTGTCAGACAGTTGTTAGTGTTGATGTAACAGTTAATCCACGACCTTCGGCACCACTTACAAGTTTAACACAACCAACATGTGCAGTTGCAACAGGAGCTATTAACGTAACTACACCTGCACCGGGTGCCGGAATTTCTTACACAGTTACAGGAACAAATCCAATGGTTTCTGCAGTAACTAATTTAACTGGAATATTTGCTGGATTAACTCCGGGTGTATATGATGTAACTACAACAAATAGCTATAATTGTACGTCCACTCCTTCAAGTATTACAATAAATGCACAACCTGTAACACCTGCTGCACCGATTGCATCTTTAACACAACCAACATGTGCAGTTGCAACAGGTGCTATAAATGTAACTTCACCGGTACCAGGAGCAGGAATTACATATACTGTTACAGGAACAAATCCGATAGTTGCAGCAGTAACTAATGCTACAGGAGTATTTGCAGGATTAACAACAGGAATATATGATTTAACTACTACAAATGCTGTTGGATGTACTTCTCTTGCTACAAGTGAAACTATAAATGCTCAGCCTGTAACTCCTGCAATACCAACTGCCAGTTTAACACAGCCAACATGTGCTGTTGCTACTGGTACTGTTAATGCAACTTCACCTATACCTGGAGCAGGAATATCTTATATAATTACAGGAACTAATCCAGTTGTTGCATCTGTAACAAACTCAACAGGTATTTTTGCAGGATTGGCACCAGGAATTTATGATTTAACTACAATAAATGCTGATGGATGTACATCTCTCGCTTTAAGTATTACTATTAATGCACAACTTGCTACACCAGCTGCACCAGTTGCAACTCTAACACAACCAACTTGTGCTTTAGCTACTGGAGCAATAACTGTAACTGCACCAACACCAGGAGCAGGAATAACATATACAGTTGTAGGAACTACTCCAATAGTAGGAGCTGTAACAAATGCAACAGGAATATTTTCAGGACTAGCAACTGGTAATTATAATATAACAACAACAAATGCAGCAGGATGTGTTTCAGCAGCAACAAGTATTACTATTATTGTTCAACCTGCTACACCAACAACATCTCCAATCTGGCATAATTAATAGATTTGAATCTGAAAACAAAATTATAATCAGTAATGATAAAAACTTCTTTCAAACTTCTCATTATTAAAAATCTAGATAGTGAGAAGTTTATAAGAAGTTTTTTTTAAAAAAAATATGAATTATAAAATGAAATACTAAGCTTAAATTTTAATATTCAAGAAATAAATAACAAATTAAGTTTTAAACTTAAAATAATTGTAAATACTAATCAAAATGTTAATTAGATTCCTATATATATTCATCCTTTGTCTTTTACAAATTATAAGCATTAATACATCAGCTCAGATAGCTATGCCCGATAGTGTTTGCGAGGGTTATGAAAAGCATTATAATGTAGACCCTAATCCAATTGCCGGATCAACTTATACTTGGAAAATAAATGGCATAACACAAGTTAGTTCAATTATTAATAATATTGACATTACTTGGAATACAGCCGGTACATTTTTACTGGAAGTCCAAGAAAAATCAGTTGATGGATGCTTAGGTCCTTTAAGAATGGGACAAGTATTCGTAAGTCCCACTCCTGTATTCTTTTTAAATAGTAATTCGCCGGTATGTGAAGATAGTCCAATTGAATTTAGTTCGCAAACAATAGATGGTGGGACTTATTTATGGACAGGGCCAAATGGTTTTATATCTTCATCTCAAAATCCAATTGTACTATCTTCTACATCTATATTAGTAGGCACATACTTTTTAACTGTTTCAGCTAATGGATGTCCTTCTATCCCTTCACCTATTAATATAATAGTCAATAATTGTATTGTTGATTTATTTATTCCTGAAGGTTTTTCTCCTAATAATGATGGAATAAATGATTTCTTTGTAATTAGGGGTCTTGATAATTATACTAATAATAAAATAATAATCTTCAATCGATGGGGAAGTAAAATATTCGAAGCAAGTCCTTATTATAATAACTGGAAAGGTGATAATTTATACGGATTAAAAGTTGGGGGTAATGATTTACCAACAGGAACATATTTTTATTTACTCGATTTAGGGAATGGATCTCAAATAGTCAAAGGATCAATATACCTTAACCGATAATATATAACTGAATATGTACTTAAATAAATGTGTGAATGATGTAAATCTCTTTATTAATTATGTAACACATATCTATAAAAACAAACCTAATTTTGCATCTTTAAAAATAACATAAACTGTACCGCCAGATGCGGAAATTTTAAATAAATAAAAATGGAACCTATCATTAAAAATCACAAAAAAGCAGCAACACATTTAGAAGCAGCTGCAAAACTTCATTTAGAAGCTGCAAAGCATCATGAAGAAAATAACCATGATAAAGCACATTCATGTTGTGTTAAAGCAAATGGTCATACGATTCATGCTCGTGAATCTCAAAAAGAGATTCTTAAGCAACATGCAAGTGTTAAATAGTTTAAAACGATGAGTTATTCTCAATCTTAACTAAAAATTAGCAGCACTTTTATTAATAATGATAAAAGTGTTGCTAATTTTTAAAAATATATAATGGAAACAATAATCGAAAATCATATAATAGCAGCCAAACATTTACAAGACGCTGCAAAACTTCATTTAGAAGCTGCAAAGCATCATGAAGAAGGTAAACATGAAAAAGCTCATTATAGCTTAATTAAAGCGCAGGG
>CAIWDQ010000637.1 GCA_903911455.1 uncultured bacterium | reverse complement strand
ACACTCTTTCCCTACACGACGCTCTTCCGATCTCCATATTCTATCAATTGTAATGATATAAAATCGATGATACAGGATAGAAATGGGATGTATTGGATAGGTACTTACGGTGGTGGAGTAAATTATATGAGTGCGACGGATTATAAATTCTATAGTCTTAAAAACAATCCGAATGATGCCAACTCTATGAGTAATGATTACATTAACTGTATATATGAAGACAGATCAGGAATAATTTGGGCGGGAACTTCATGGAAAGGCGTGAATAGAATAGATAATCAGTCGAATTTGTTCAGACATTACTATAAATCATCAAATGATAAAATAAATACAGCCATTAATAATAATATTGTATGGGCTATTGTTAATGATAAGAATGGGGACATCTGGATTGGAACAAACCAAGGGGTAAACATCCTGAATAAGAAAACAGATAAATTTTCGTACATAACCCACAACGAAAAGGATGCAAACAGCTTAATTAGTAATAAAGTACGAGCTATACAGATAGATAATGTAAGAAAGAATATAGTTTGGCTGGGTACTGACGAAAGTGGGTTAGATAAATATGATTTAATAACAAAGAAGTGCAAACATTATACAGCTAATCCCAATACAAACAGTATTTGTTCAAATAAAATATCTTCTTTGTTTGAGGACGACAAGGGAGATATATGGATAGGAACTCAGGAAGGTTTAAGTATATTAAATCCGGAAACTGAGAAAATTACTTCCTACATCCACGATGATGCCGATCCATATAGCTTAAGTTTTAATATTGTCTATCCAATATATCAGGATAGAAACGGAACAATGTGGATAGGAACATATAATGGATTAAATAGGTTTGATAAGAAAGAAAAAAAGTTCTATCATTACTTCCGTAATCCTTCGAAACCATTTAAGTTAAATAGTGATAAGATATTTTCAATTTATCAGGATAAAAAAGGGATATACTGGATAGGCACAATGGGTGGTGGCCTCGACAGATGTAATCCTTTTACAGATGAAGTAAAATACTTTACTGAGCGCGAAGGTTTGCCAAGTAATGTTGTTTATTGCACTATCGAGGACAATTCGGGTAACTTTTGGATGAGTACTAACTTTGGCTTATCAAGGTTTAATCCAATTGATGAAAGTTTCATAAACTTTGATGTAAGAGATGGAATTCAAAGCCACGAATTCAACTTCCCAGCATTTTGGAAAGATAAAGAAGGAGAATTATACTTCGGAGGTATGAATGGCTTCAATAGGTTTGCACCTGAGAAGATCAAGGTTAATAAGAATATTCCTTCATTGGTTATTACTTCCTTTAAAGTATATAATGCAGAAGTACCTAAGAGTACTAACGATGGCGATACTATTTACCTTGATTATGATGATAACTTCTTCTCTTTCGAATTTGCATCCCTAGATTATGTTAATTCTTCAAAGAATAAATACTCATACTTTCTCGAAAACTATGATAAGAAATGGATAACTGCATTACAAGGCAAAAGGTTTGCAGAATATACTAACGTAGAACCCGGAGAATATATATTTAGATTAATAGGTTCGAATAATGATGGGATATGGAATAAAGAAGGAATAGCTATACATATTATTATATACCCTCCATGGTATAAAACAATTTATTTCAAAATAGGGTTCGTACTTGCATTAATAGCATCAATCTGGATATTTATATATCTACGTGTGCGTAAATTAAGAAAGAAACATAAGATTGAGAAAGAGGTGCTGGCAATTCAAAAACAATTATTTGAATTAGAACAAAAATCATTAAGATTACAGATGAATCCTCATTTTATATTTAATTCACTTAACTCAATACAAAGTTTTATTTTAGAAAATGATATTGATAAAGCCTTATTCTATCTCTCAAAGTTCTCTCAGTTAATGAGATTAATACTTTCTAACTCTTCAAAGTCATTTGTCTCAATAAAGGATGAATTAAAAGCATTACAATATTACATAGAGATTGAGAAGCTTCGTTTTGATGATAAGTTTGATTATGAAATTATAGTTGATGAAGAAATAGATGAAGATTTCTTTGGCGTACCACCGTTAGTCATACAACCTTATGTTGAGAACTCAATAATCCATGGACTCATCAATAAAAAAGAAAAAGGCTTCTTAAGTATTGAATTAAAAATGTTAGAAGATAATATTTTGTGTATCATTCAAGATAATGGAATAGGTATTGAAGCTGCTGATAAAATCAGAGAAAAGTCAGGAATAACACACAAATCAAAAGGGATGAATATTACAAAAGAAAGACTTGAGATACTAAGTAAGACAAAAGAATATTCAATTAAGATAATAGATTTAAAGGACGAGAAAGGAAACCCTATAGGGACAAGAATTGAATTTATTTTAGCATTTATTGAGTTGTAATTTAATTTAATAATAATATTATGATCAAAGCAGTAATTATTGATGATGAAAAAAGATCAAGAGAAACACTTGTAGGAATGATCGAAAGGTATTGTCCCTCAATAGAAGTATTAGGACAAGCAGATGGTTGTCAATCAGGAATTCAAAAAATAAAGGAACTATCACCCGAAATAGTATTTCTAGATATACAAATGCCAGATGGAAGTGGCTTTAAATTACTAGAAGATCTTGATGAATATAATTTTGAAGTTATATTTACAACAGCTCACGATCAATATGCAATAAAGGCTATAAGATTTAGTGCTTTAGATTATATTTTAAAGCCAATAAATCCGGATGATCTAAAATATGCAATTGAAAAGTATTTAGAAAAACAAAATAAAGGTCAGATAAATAAAAATATTCAGGTACTTCTGGATAATATTAAATCGCCTAATATTGATCCAAAAATAATATTAAGTACAACAGAGGGAATCCATATAGTTAAAACTGATGATATTATTCGCTGCGAATCTGATGATTATTATACAAGATTCTATTTTATAAATGATTCAATGATATTAATATCAAAAACTTTAAAACAGCATGAAGAAATATTAAGCGATTATAATTTTATAAGAACACATAAATCACATTTAGTAAATATAAAACATATAAAAAGTTACCTTAAAAATGAAGGCATTATAACAATGTCAGATGGGAGTAAGATCCCGGTTTCACGAAGAAAAAAAGAAAAGTTGATAGAATTATTAAATCAACTAGAAAAAAAGTTTCCATATTAATAATTTTTAGTAAATTTGCCGAAAGTTTTAAGAACCAAAATTAGTCATAATATTAATAAATAATTTAAAAAAGTTACAGTTTTTACCGTTAACTTTTTTTTTATTACCGTTAACTGATTTATGCTTGTTTTTGATTTTAAAACAATCTAATTTTACAAAACTATTTTAAGTATTGTAATAATTAGAATAAATGATGGAAACAATAAATAAATTAAAATATTACGTATCGGGTATCATTATTTTTTATAATTTTACCAACTTTAATTTGCAATTAATCCTAACATAAAAATTATAGGTGTATGTATAAAAAAATACTCATTACTTTAGGGATTTTACTTTCAGTTAATCTAATGGTTTATTCACAACAAGGTGAACTTAAAGGTAAAGTTACAGACAAAGAAACAAAGCAACCCATTCCTTTTGCCAACATTGTAGTTGAACAAGGAGGTAGACAGTTTGGTGCTGGGACATCAGATTTTGATGGGAAGTATACAATTAAACCACTTCCTTCCGGTAAATATAACGTTAAAGCAACTTATGTTGGTTATAAAACTGCGCAGATCAATGGAGTTGTAATTACTTCTAATACTATACAATATAATGATATAATATTAGAACCAACTTCACAAAATCTAACTGAAGTTATTATCACAGATTACAAAATTCCTTTAATCTCAAAAGACCAGACACAATCAGGGGAAACTGTAACATCTGAAGAAATCTCAAAAATGCCTGGGCGTTCTGCAGAATCTATTGCAGCAACTGTTGGAGGTGTTTTTTCTCAGGATGGGAGTATGGGAAGTGTCCGTGGTCAGCGTGAAGATGGAACAGTAACATTTATTGATGGTGTTAGAGTAAGAGGTTCTTCTGGTCTTCCTAAGTCAGCTATTGAAGAAGTAGGGATGATCCTAGGTGGAACACCGGCTAAATATGGTGAAGCTACTGGGGGTATTCTTAATATTGTAACAAAAGGACCTTCAAGAGAATTTGGTGGAAGTGTTGAAATAGTAAGTTCTGAATTATGGGACAAACAAGGTTATAATGTTGCTTCATTTAGTTTAAACGGACCTTTATTAAAGAGCAAAGATCCAAATCAAAGAACTTCATTATTAGGATTCTTTATTTCTGGGGAATTTAGTTCAATAAAAGACACCAGACCATTTGCCAATGGTGATTATAAAGTAAATGATGCTAAAAGAAAATATCTTGAACAAAATCCTATAAGTCTAAAAAATGTAAACGGTAACTTATCTGTATTTTACAACTCTTCATATTTAAGAGCATCAGATTTAGAAAAAATATATACAAAAGAAAACGGTCAAGCATATAGTGTAAATTTTGCTGGTAAAATTGATGTTAGGACTACACCAAATACAAACCTGACATTCGGAGGTTCTGTTGATTGGAATAAAGGTAGATCATGGGATCGTGCAAACGAATTTTTAAATTCAAGCAATAATGGTGAATATATTAATTCAACATGGAGAGTTTATGGGAAATTTTCTCAAAGATTCCCTGGAGAAAAAGACAGTAAATCCTTAGTAAAAAATGTATATTACCAAATACAGGTTGATTACACAAAAGTAAATAGTACTAGTGAAGATGTAAATCATAAAGATAATCTATTTGAATATGGATATGTTGGAAAATTTAAAACTTATAAGACTCCATATTTTCAGATAGGTTCTGATACAGTAAATGGTGTTGTATATAACAATGTATGGGTATTATCAAATGTCTACGACACTTTAGTTACATATCAAAGATCAGAAGTAAATCCTACCTTAGCAAATTATACTTCTCAATATTATAGCTTATTTAATCTTAATTCTGGATACTATCAAAACTATACTACCATTCAACAATATAAAGCATTGTTAAATGGACAGTCCCCTGCTTCAGTTTATGGATTAATTAATAATACAGGTTCAGTTTATAATGGTTATGGTAATTCGGAAGAAACTCAATTTTCAATAAATGCAAATGGTTCTGCTGATATTGGGAATCACGCTTTTGAATTTGGCATCCAATACGAACAGTTAGTTGATAGAAGCTATAGCCTTAGCCCGGTTGGCTTATGGACATTAATGCGTAATTTAGCAAACAGACATATTAGACAGCTTGACACAGATAATCCAACATTACATCCAGGCGGTTTGATTGATACTATTTACTATGATTTTAAATATTCTCAAATTGAACAATCATTTTTTGACTATAATTTAAGAAAAGTACTTGGAATGGCTGTTGACGGTCATAAACTTACTGATTGGATAGATATAGATAATTACAGTCCTAACTTATACAAAATAAACATGTTCAGTGCAGACGAATTATTAAATCAAGGAAAAGCTTGGGATCCTACATCTGGTGGTTCTATAGGTTATTATGGTTATGATTATACTGGGCAGAAGCTTTCAAAACAACCTACATTACAAGACTTCTTTACTGCAAAAGATGAATATGGAAATTATAAAAGAGAAATTGGAGCATTCCAACCACTTTATATGGCTGGTTATATTCAGGATAAATTTGCTTTTAGCGATTTAATCTTTAATATAGGCGTTCGTATAGATCGTTTTGATGCAAATCAAATGGTTTTAAAAGACCCATATCTCCTTTATGCTTCTAAAACAGTTCAAGATGTTTCAGGTACTTTAAATCCTGATAATGGAGGAGTTCATCCATCATCAGTCGCTTCTAGTGCTGTTGTTTATGTAGATGATTTTAAAGCAACTGTTCCGAAAATTTTAGGATATAGAGTTGGAGAAGTTTGGTATAATGCAACTGGTAGCGTAATAACTGACCCAACTCTTATTAAAGGTATTTCAGGAAAACCTACACCTTATAGAGTGAATCCTAATCAGTCAATAATTAGTGTTGATGCATTTCAGGATTACAGTCCTCAAACTACCTTTATGCCTCGTATTTCTTTTTCTTTCCCTATTTCTGACGAAGCATTGTTTTTTGCTCATTATGACGTTGTTACAAAGAGACCAACTACAGGTTTAAGACTTGATCCTACATCATATTTATTTATTGAACAAATTGCTGGGACAAATGTAATTAACAACCCAAATTTATTACCCGAAAGAACAACAGACTATGAATTAGGATTCCAACAAAAACTTTCAAATTCTTCTTCATTAAAATTCTCTGCTTACTATCGCGAGATAAGAAATTTAGTACAAGCAAAACAATTTGCTGGTGCAGATCCTATTAATTATATATCATATACAAATATAGATTTTGGGACTGTAAAAGGGATGACTATTAGTTATGATTTAAGAAGAACAAGTAATGTTAGAATCAGAACAAGTTATACTCTTCAATTTGCTAATGGAACAGGGTCATCAGCTACAGATCAAATAAATTTAGTTAGTTCTGGACAACCAAACTTGAGAACTATTTATGCTCTAAATTATGATCAAAGACATGCTGTAAAAGCAAATTTTGATTTTAGATTTGACGAAGGCAAAAAATATAATGGTCCTACAATTACAAAAAAAATAAAAGGGACTGATAAAGTTAAGACGGTTGCGTTATTTGAAAACACTGGTTTAAATATTACTTTTAATGGCGGTTCTGGAACTCCTTATACCAAAAGAAATATTATAGGGAACACAATTGAAGGAAATTTAAATGGATCAAGATTACCTTGGCAATTTTGGATTGATGCCCAAATTGACAGAGATATTATGCTTAAAGTCAATAAAAGTGATGGAAAATCTAAAAAACTTATATATTTAAATATATATGTCCAATTAATGAATGTTTTAAACACAACAAATACAATTGGTGTTTATTCAACTACTGGTAATCCAAATGACGATGGTTATTTATCTGCAGCTCAGAATCAATCAACAATAGCATCTCAAGTTGATGCACAATCATATAGGGATATTCGTTCAGTTATGTATAATAATCCTAATAATTATTCACTTCCGAGAAGAATACGATTAGGTCTTGTACTTAACTTTTAATTTTATAATATATAAAAATTTTATGATCTTTAACAATAATAAAGTTATGAAAAAAATATTTCAAATCTTATTTATATTTTTTACAATATGTGTTATATCAAATAATATATTTGCTGAAAAATATGTTGGTGACAAAAGCAAATCATCCTCTGTAAAACAAACAAAAGCCGCACTATGTAAACCGGCAACTGGTTCTACAGATTTAGATTTGAATAATGTAAGAGCCAGAATAAATACTGGTGGTGATATGTGGTGGGATTTTACAAAAGCACAATATGAAATTCCAAAAGGATCAAGAAAGACATCATCTTTTGCATGCGCACTTTGGATTGGGGGTTTAGATATAAACAAACAATTAAAGCTTGCAGCACAAAGATATAGAGCAACTGGTGTTGACTTTTGGACAGGGCCATTAACAGTTAATGGTACCGCAGCTGTTGATCCAGAAACATGTACACTTTGGGACAAGCACTTTAAAATTACAAGAGCAGAAGTTGAAGCATTTATTGCAAATCCAGGCAATTCTGATTATCAAACTAAAATTATAAAAGAATGGCCTTGGCGTGGAGATATTAGTAAGGGACAAACACATTTTCTAGCTCCTTTCAATGACATTAATGGTGATTATTTTTACAATCCTGATGATGGAGATTACCCTTATTATGATTTTACTAATGCTTTATGCCCAACAAACCCTGATAAAAGGAATCCTGATGGAACATGGAAAAAATTGGAACGTACAATGGAAAGTGATTCTACAATTCCTAATGCAATAAATCCTAAAAAAACAAAAGGAGGAATTCTTGTTGACCAAGTATTAAAAGGAGATATGACATTGTGGTGGGTATTTAATGATAAAGGAAATGTACATACAGAAACTCAAGGAGATCCTATCGGTTTAGAAATAAGAGCTCAAGCTTTTAGCTTCTCTACAAATGATGAAATAAATAATATGACATTTTATACTTATGAAATTGTAAATCGATCAACTTATACTTTAACTGAAACATATTTTTGTCAATGGGTTGACTTTGATTTAGGATATGCTTTTGATGATTATACAGGTTGTGATGTAGGAAGAGGATTAGGTTATGTTTATAATGGGAAAGCTCAGGATGGTAATGGTGAATATTGGGCATATGAAGGAAACCCTCCTGCTATTGGAGTTGATTATTTTCAAGGCCCATATATGGATCCTGATGGAATGGATAATCAGAAATATACAGATTCAACTCATACAATTCCAATTTGCGATCCAAGTATTAATGGTGTAAATTTTGGCAATGGTATTATTGATGATGAACGTTTTGGGATGAGAAGATTTGTATATCATATTAATGCAGCTAGTGGACCTACTACAGATCCTTCTGTAGCTATTGAATATTACAATCTAATGAAAGCTATATGGAAAGATAATACACATATGGTTTATGGTGGGTCAGGATATTATACATCGGCAGGCGCATTACCTAACGTAAATGCTGACTTTATGTTCCCAGGGAACTCTGATCCACTGCATTGGGGAACTGGTTGTGGTGCAGATCCTACACCTGGGAAATTATGGACTGAAGAAACTGCCAAAAACCCTGTAGGAGACAGACGATTTATGCAATCTGCAGGACCATTTACATTAACACCTGGAGCAGTAAATTATATCACTGTAGGTATTCCTTGGGCTCAAGCTCCAACAGGTGGACCATTTGCTTCAGTTGAATTATTGAGAGTTGTTGATGATAAATGCCAAGCTTTATTTGATAATTGTTTTAAAGTATTAGATGGCCCTGATGCACCAGATTTAGTAGTAAAAGAACTTGACAGAGAAATTATATTATTAATCTCTAATAGAAAAGGTTCTAATAATTATAAAGAAAAATATAATGAATTAGATGTTCGAATCCCTGAGAAAGAAGTACAAACTATAATTTTTAATAGTTCAACAGTTTCCTCAAGTGGAGATACTTCTGTTGCAATAGACTCAATTGCTCACAAAACGGTTTCCTTTGATAGATATTATCGTTTTGAAGGTTACCAGATTTACCAACTTGCTAATGCTAACGTTTCTATTGGCGATATACAAAATAATGATAAAGCAAGATTGGTTGCTCAATGTGATTTGAAGAATTTTGATGCAAATGGAAATCCAATAAGCCAACTTATTAATTATACAAAAGCTGATAATTTAGGAGGTGCATTAGTCCCTATAGAAATGGTAAATGGAAATAATAATGGAGTTGTTCATAGCTTTGATGTAAAACAAGATCTTTTTGCTACTGGTGATAGTAGATTAGTAAATCATAAACAATACTATTTTATGGCTGTTGCTTATGCTTATAATAGTTTTAAAAAATTCGCAATAGAAGATCCAACTAATTCAACAAGTCAAAAAGAGCCCTATAAAGCGGGTAGGAAAAGTGCTACTGGTGAAATTACTCATGTAATTGCTATTCCTCATATTCCATCTCCAGAAAAAGGGGGCACTGTATTAAATGCTGTTTATGGTTCAAGTCCAATGATTAAAAGAATAGAGGGACAAGGAAATGGAGGATTATCTTTAGAACTTACTCAAAAATCAATTGATGAATTAATGGCTAAGACTTCTGCTCCTTACATAGTAGAAAATCCAATCTATGAAAATGGTTCAGGTCCGATAAATGTAAAAGTAGTTGATCCATTAAATGTAAAATCTGGGAATTTTAATATTAAATTTATTTCTCCTGATCCTCTTCACCATTCTGATATTAACTATTATAAAGATTCTATTTCTCTAATGAAATGGGAATTGTCATACACTGATAATGGTGTTACAATTAGAGATACATCTGAAGTAACAATACAATTAGCAAATGAACAAATATTTCCAGAATTAGGTTTATCTATAAGCGTAGGACAAGTAAGTGAATTAGCATCAGCTATTTTAAACCAATCAACTGTTACTGGAAATGCTGTAAGAGATAGAGGATTTATTGTTAGTTCAATTACCTACTCTGATACAACAAAACAGTGGCTATTTGGAGTTCCAGATTTAGATGCAAGTACAACAGGTTTTAATTGGATTAGGTCAGGCTCTACAGCTGATCCAAATGTTTCTTCAAATGAAGATTATTATTTTAAAGGTTATGACGTTCATGGCAATAAAGCAAATATCTATTTAGATCCAAGTAAACAATATAATAATATTATGGGGAGTACTTGGGCACCTTATAGATTAACATCAGTTTATAATAACGGTCCAGCTTATTCTCCATCACAAGATCCATTTAATATTGCTTTAACAAGTAATAACTTAAGTAATTTGGCTAGTGTTGACATAATTTTTACACCTGACCAGACTAAATGGACTAGATGTCCAGTTATTGAATTAAGTGACGATCCAATATTGGTTAATGGTGTTAAGAAATTCACTCTTCGAGCTGATCAATCCTTAGACAAAGATGGGAGTGTGAATACAACATATGATTATCCTACCGGTATGAGTTGGTTTCCAGGTTATGCTATAAATGTTGAGACTGGTGAAAGGCTAAATATGATGTTTGGAGAAGATTCATGGCAAAGTGCAAATAATGGAAAAGATATGATGTGGAATCCTACTTCAACTTTTACATCTGGTGTAAATAATTCAATAGTGTTTGGAGGGAAACATTATGTTTATATTTTAGGTCATAATGATAATATAATTTTCACAGCACCATCTCCAAATTGCCCTGCTTACGATAAAGGTCAATGGTTATATAATAAACTAAATAGCACATATTATACTGCAGTTTATCCAAATGTTATGTGGGTTGGTATGCCGATGGTTTTCAACCAGTTTTCTTTTAAAAATCCTAAAGATATGCCATGTGAAGCAAAAATAAAAATTAGAGTTGAAAAACCATATAGACAATATTATTCGGCAAAAAATGTAGGAACAACAGGTACTGTACAAAATAGTAATTTCCCATTATATCAATTTAATACTGATGGAATCGCTACAGAAAGAAGAATTAATAATGTTGCACAATCAGCACTAGATTTAATTGGTGTTGTACCAAATCCTTATTATGCTTTTTCAAGGTATGAAACAAATCAACTTGACAACAGAGTACGAATTATTAATTTACCTCAAAAATGTACTGTAACTATATATACTATTAATGGAACTTTAATTAGACAATTTATTGTTGATAAAGAAGGAGTAGTTTCAGGTAATTCGAATGGAGAAGCATTGACATCTATTGACTGGGATTTGAAGAACTTTGCAAATATCCCAATTTCAGGTGGAGTTTATATTATCCATGTAAAAGCTGATGGTGTTGGTGAAAAAGTAGTTAAATGGTTTGGAGCATTACGTCCAACTGATTTAAATTCATTTTAATTAAAAATCTTATATAAAGTACATATAATTCAATTTTAGATATATGAAAAAAGTAAGTAATATCATAACTATTCTAATAATAGCAATAATGCTATTACCGAATATAAGAATATTCGCTGGGAATGAAGATAGATCAGGTCAGGCCGGTGCTTCTGAATTATTAATAAACCCTTGGGCTCGTAGTTCAGGTTGGGGTGGTGTTAATACTGCTAATGCTAGAGGTTTAGATGCCATTTTTACAAACGTAGCTGGTCTTGCATTTACTCAAAAGACTGAAGTTATTTTTTCCCAAACACAATGGTTAAAAGGTTCAGATATTAATATTTCTTCTTTTGGCTTTTCTCAGAAAGCTGGAGAAACAGGTGTAATAGGAATAAGTATTATGGCTATGTCATTTGGCGATATATTAATTAGAACTGTTGATCAACCAGAAGGTGGCATTGGAAATTTTTCACCAAAATTTATTAATATTGGCGTGTCTTATGCTAAAGCATTTTCCAATAGTATTTATGGAGGAATTAACTTTAAAATTATCTCTGAATCAATAGCTGATGCTAGTGCTGAAGGAATCGCTGTTGATGCAGGTATTCAATATGTAACAGGACCAACTGATAATATCAAATTTGGAATATCTATGAAGAATGTAGGACCTACACTGAAATTTTCTGGTGATGGTTTTTCATTTAGAGGCACAATGAATAATTCTACTAATTCATTAACAATAGAACAACGTTCTGCTGAATTTGAATTACCTTCTTTAATTAATATTGGGGCTTCCTACGATTTTATTTTTAATGAAAAACATAGATTAACAATTGCTGGTAATTTTACATCTAACTCATTTACTAAAGATCAATATATGATAGGTGCAGAATATGGGTTTATGCAATATTTAATGGTTAGAACTGGCTTTTGTTATGAAAGTGGAATATTTGATGTTTCAACACGTACAAATGCATTAACTGGACCTTGTGCCGGATTTACTATTCAAGCTCCATTGAATAAAGAAAAAGGTTCTACTTTTTCAATTGATTATTCTTACAGAGCTACTAATCCTTTTCAAGGATGCCATACTATAGGAGCTAGAATTAATCTGTAATTTATAGGATCTTCGATTATTACAATTAAAATATATATTTTCTGTAAAAGACCCTTTTATTAAAAAGGGTCTTTTCTATTAAATAAAATTCTCATTAATATTTAAAAATGTCAAACACGAGTTATTATAGTAAAGAAGGTTTAGAAAAACTAAAGGAAGAATTAAACCAATTAATTTCTGTTGATAGACCTTCAATTTCACAACAAATTGCTGAGGCTAGAGATAAAGGAGATCTTTCTGAAAATGCTGAATATGATGCTGCTAAAGATGCTCAAGGTTTATTAGAATTAAAGATTTCTAAACTTCAGGATTTAATAATGAATGCAAGAATTTTAGATGAATCAAAATTAGACGTGTCAAAAGTACTTCTATTCTCTATGGTTAAAATAAAGAACCTACAGAATGGAGCAATAATGAAATATACTATTGTTCCTGAAAGTGAAGCTGATCTTAAAAGTATGAAGATTTCAGTTACCTCTCCTATATCTAAAGGTTTACTTGGAAAACAAATTGGTGATAAAGTAGAAATCACTGTTCCTGCAGGTACTATTCCTTTTGAAATTATTGAAATAACAAGATTATAATTTATTCCAATGCCAAGTATATTTTCAAGAATAATTAATGGAGAGTTTCCCAGTTATAAAATTGCAGAAAATGATAAATTCTATGCTTTTTTAGATATAAATCCTTTAGCAAAAGGACATACTTTAGTTATTCCAAAAATTGAAATTGATTATATATTTATTATAAATAACGAAGATTATAAAGAACTTTTCCTTTTTGCTAAAAAAGTAGCTATTGCAATAGAAAAAGTTATTAAATGTAAAAGAATAGGATTAACAGTTATTGGTTTAGAAGTTCCTCATGCACATATTCATTTAATTCCAATCAATTCAATTTATGATATGGACTTTAAAAAAGAAAAATTAAAATTAACTTCTGAAGAATTTATAGATATTGCTAATAAAATTACAATAGCATATAACTTAACCTAAAGTTTAATTTAAATCTTGATAAAATAAAAGAGAAAGGGCTGAAATAATATTTCAGCCCTTTCTCTTTTTAAATTATTAAATATACCCGCTATATGTAATTTATACGTAAATGTATCGTTATTACAACTACCAATAGTTTAAACGCTAAGTGTTTAACAAATTATTAACATGAACCAAAGGAAGGGTTAAAATAGACTTGAAGAAGGTTTAACCCAGATTACGCATTAAGATATTAAAATGTCATTACAAATATCGAAATGTCAATTAAATAAGCTACTTTTT
>CAIWDQ010000636.1 GCA_903911455.1 uncultured bacterium | reverse complement strand
GTTTTGTCCATTAAAATCTAATTTGTAATTTTGTGTTCTCATAAGTTTCAGATTTATGATTATTAATGTTATTTACTACAATACAAACTTAGTAATTATTTCTGAAACTTATTTTTTGCAAACATACGAACTAAAGTTAATTAACAAATTATCTTTATTTAATTTGAAGAGTATCGCTATTCAAATTCAATAGCTTAAAGTTTAATAAAACCGGATTATGATCTGAGCTAGCAAAGCCTAAATCAATAGTACGAACACTGGATAATTCAATATTAGGAGAAGCCAGAAAGAAATCAATAATAGTAGTTTTTGTTTTGCCTTTAATATAAGGTTCGTCAGTAAATCTTTCGCTTGGGATGCTGTTATCGTAGAACCATTTCCAGTCTTTTGGCATATAGTTAGCATCAATAGGCGGATTTATAGGTTCTTTTTTATCATTCTTAAAATTAGTCTTAGGATCAAATCCCGGTGGATTGGTATTCCAGTCACCGCCTACCAATACATAATTTCCTTTATTATATTCATCAGTTATAATAGTTTTTAGCTTATCAAGCTCAACTTTTCGTAAGATACCTTCTTCATCGTAAGCAGAGTTATGTGTATTTATCATCACTAAAGATTTTCCGTTAGATAACGGATATCTGGCTAATAACAAACACCTGTCTAACATTAATAATTTCTTTGGCCAGGTAAACGAAGAAGGATATGAATATCTTTTTAATTCTGTTGGTTGGAATTTAGTTAACGACATTAAACCTGCTTTCACTTTCCCCATAGGTTCTGTAGGAGGCATTATAACATATTTTACATCATAATTTTTTGCGAAAGCATACCCATAAGCAGGCAAAAACTTAGATATTAACTCTTCCTGATCAGAATAATAACTTCTTTTTGAACTTAAGTCAACTTCCTGCAGGAACATAAAATCTACATAAGCATATTTATTTAAGGTATTCAAAACATCATTTAAATATCCCTGATAATTAGCTAAAGGAGGTCTTACTTGCTTACCTCCATCATAAAAGAAGTCCATTTCTTTTCCCAAACCACAATAACCAATATTCCAAGATAAAACAGAAAATTCGTTATCATCAATAACATTTAATGTTTTATTACCTTTAAGCTCCAGTACTTCTTCTGGTTGTGGTTTATATTTAGTAATTGTAGAGAAAAGCAGATATATTCCAAACAATACAACTAATGTACTGATTATTATTAAAATTGTGAGTAATATTTTCTTTATTGTTTTTTTCATATTCATTTAAAATAGTTGATAAAAGTATAAAATTTTATTCAATTACATTAAAAAATGCTTATTAATTGATTTTTTTTATAATTTTACACTTTTAAAAAACAACAGAAATGCCATTATTAGGTTCAATTATTAAACGAGCTATTGAGTTAAGAAGTATTATTCCAACTCAAACACGTCGTAGGTTTAATGCCGAGAGAGCGCAACGAAAAGTGCTTAAGAAGCTGCTTAAGAAGGCATACTTCACTAAGTTCGGCGAACATTATGATTTTATTGAGCTTTTAAAAGCCGATGATATCGTTAAAGCTTTCAAAGAAAAAGTCCCTGTTCACGATTATAATTCAATATTTGCTAAATGGTGGTATCGTACTTTAAATGGCGAAGCATTTGTATGCTGGCCAGGTAAAGTTAAGTATTTCGCTTTAAGTTCAGGAACATCTGAAGCTTCAAGTAAGTATATTCCTGTTACTAACGATATGCTTAAAGCTATTAAAAAGACCAGTGTCCGTCAGATTATTTCTTTAGCAAAATATGAATTCCCTAATGAATTCTACGAAAAAGGTATCCTAATGCTAGGTGGTAGCACTCACCTCCAATACAACGGCACATATTACGAAGGTGATCTTTCGGGTATTACGGCAGGTAATATTCCTTTCTGGTTTGAGCATTTCTACAAACCCGGTAAGCGTATTTCAAAGGAAAGGGACTGGACTACTAAATTAGAAGAGATCGTAAAGAATGCTCACAACTGGGATATAGGTATTATTGTAGGTGTTCCTGCATGGATACAGATATTAATGGAAAAGATAATTGCCCATCACAAAGTAAAGACTATTCATGATATATGGCCTAATCTTTCTATCTATGTGCATGGTGGTGTATCTTTTGAACCATATAAAAATGGTTTTGAAAAACTCTTGGCTCGTCCTTTAACTTATATGGAAACTTATCTGGCGTCCGAAGGGTTTATGGCTTATCAGAGTCGTCCTAATACCAGTTCAATGCGATTGGTTTGTGATAATGGTTTATTTTTTGAATTTGTTCCATTTAATGATAAGAACTTTGATTCGTCAGGAAACATCATTGAGTTTCCTGAAACATTAACAATAAAAGACGTTGAAGAAAATAAGGAATATGCTTTACTTATCTCTTCTTATGCAGGTGCCTGGCGTTATCTGATTGGTGATACTATTAAGTTTACATCAAAGCAATTGAGTGAAATTGTAATCACTGGTCGTACTAAACATTTCCTTAATATCTGTGGAGAACATCTTTCACAGGAAAACATGAATCGTGCTGTTAAAATGCTTTCTGATAAGCTCAATATAGAGATAAAAGAGTTTACAGTTTGTGGAATTAAGCATGATAGTATGTTTGCTCATAAGTGGTTTTTAGGTACTGATGATAATCTGGATCCTGCTTTGGCAAGCGCTAAGATTGATGAATATTTAAGTAAGCTAAACGACGATTACAGGGTGGAACGAATAGCTGCGATTAAAGATATTTTTGTTGAGATCTATCCTTCTTCTGTTTTTTACGAATGGCTTAAGAAACACGGTAAAGAAGGTGGGCAGATTAAATTCCCACGTGTGTTGAAGAATGAACAATTAGCCGACTGGGAAATGTTTCTGGAGAACTTTAACAATATAACAAAATAAAGAAGGATTATAAATAATGTTATTATTAAACATATAAATTATGCTGCATTTACTGTTAGAAGGTTGTATACTTGGTTTGACGCTGGCTATCTTAATTGGTCCTGCGTTTTTCGCCTTGGTTCAAACCAGTATTCACCGAGGTTTTAAGTCTGGTATATTTCTTGCTTTGGGTATTTTCTTTAGCGATTTAACCTTAGTTTTTTTATCTTATTTAGGGGCATCGCAATTGGTTAGTGATCCTGAGAATTCTGTTTACGTTGGATCTATTGGGGGTTTGATGCTTATAGGCTTTGGCATTTATACTTTTCAGCACAAGCAGCATGTAACTGAAGAAGGGGATGTCGTAGTTAAAAAGCCAGGTATGATTACATTTATTGTTAAAGGTTTTTTTCTTAATATTGCAAATCCTTCGGTATGGCTTTACTGGGTGTTTTGGGTGGGTATTATCACTACACGTATTGCAGCCGAATATAATGGGTTTAATAAGTTTGAAGCTGCTTTAATGTTCTTTTCAGCTACTTTGCTTTCTGTCTTTGGTACTGATATTCTTAAGTGTTTTATTGCTCATAGCATTAAAAATTACCTTAATGATAATGTATTAAAATGGGTTAATCGTTGCGTAGGGATTCTTCTTGTTATCTTCGGTTTGTTCCTTTTTTATAAGACTTTCTTTATTAAATAAGTTAGTCAAAACTATAATATATAGAAGAGCCGCGAAGTATCGTGGCTCTTTTTTTATAGATATTAATCAACTGTTATCTCACTAATAAATACCCAGGCTTTGCCACCTGCTCCCGGATGATTAGCAGGGCAAGTACCACGGTTCTTAGCTGTAAAGCGAACATAACGAGTTTCTACTATTTCGAATTCTTCCTTAAACGAATTCATTCCTTTTGCTTCTTTCCATTTTGCAGGTTCAAATTTCTTAACAGATAAAGGAAGAAAATTAATTCCATCAACAGATTCTTCTATAATAATTTCTGTTGGTTCAAAGATCCACGAACGTGTTTCAACAAGATAATTAATTGCTACATTATTTATGTTATATAGCTTACCAAGATCTATCGTTGCTACAAAATCTTCTCCTTCAAAACCTAAGTAATTATTATCATTAAAGTTCTTGGTTCCTGTTTTTCCATCAGTAAGACTTGCTGCCCCATTGGCTTTATACTTTTCGCTAGGATTGTTCTTTAACTTAACTGTTCTACCATACGATAGCGGTAGTTTAATCTCTGTAGTTTCTCCTACTTTATTATTTTCATAAAAAGTAATTGCTTTAAATAGAGTATGTTTATCTAGCTTTAATTTACACATAGATTCATCACTATAATTTGTAATTGGGAAATCTTGAGATGCTAAAGTAGGGTTTGTTCCATCAAGAGTATAATGTACTTTGAGTTTTTTAACTTTATTCTCACTACTTACACTTATTATTATACTATCGCTTGCTTTATCGTATCTATAAACAAATTTTGGAGCTTCAATTACCTGTGGCTTGCCTTTAATCTCTAAAACTAGTACAGTACTTATAGCATCAGTGGTAACATCAGGTAACGAGATTTCTATTGCTAAACCATTCTTCTTATATGCAATAGGCTTTTTAGTTGGATCGGATAACAGAAATGCTTTAACGGGCTCGTTGATTAAGTTATCAATAATAATTTTCTTATTCTTAGGCCAGTCAAAGATATTAAAATATAGAATCGTACCTCCCTGAATCTCTTTCTGAGTACATTTCCCCCAGCTTAAGTTCTTAAACGGACTTGCTTTGGTTCCATAAATTGATTCTCCGTTAATCTTCATCCATTTACCCATCTCTTTAAGCCTTTCAATACTTTGAGGAGGCAATAAGCCTTCGGAAGTAGGTCCTACATTTAATAGATAGTTACCACCTTTTGAAGCCACATCTACAAGATTATAAATAAGATCTCTTGCTGACTTCCAGTTATTATCAAACTTATTAAAACCCCAGTGATCATTCATCGTCATGCAGGTTTCCCAATCAACACCGGGCAAACCATCTTCGGGTATCTCTTGTTCGGGAGTTCCATAATCGCCCAATGCTTCCGAATTCTTGCTCATCCCTCCCATTCCATCACGATAAGTATCAATACGATTATTAATTATCAGATCAGGTTTAAGTTTCCTTAAATAGGTGTAAAGCTCTGTGGCATACTTATGATTCCATGTTGATTCCCATTCGCCATCAAACCAAAGCACACTTATATCACCATAGTTAGTAAGTATCTCGGTAAGTTCGTTCTTAAGATATTCAAAGTATTTGTTAAAGTCGGCATCTCCTACAGGTCTTATCTTAGTTTCCCACTCACGGCGAGGCAGATAATCAGGATGATGCCAATCCATAATTGAATGATACCAGCATATCTTCATATCATATTTGCGACAAGCATCCGCAAGTTCTTTTAAAATATCCCTTTTAAAAGGAGTATTCATAACATTAAAGGTGGTATATTTTGAGTTGAACAAACAAAAACCATCATGATGTTTTGAAGTTAGAACAATGTATTTCATGCCGGCATCTTTGGCAAATTTCACCCAATCTTCTGCATTAAATTTAACAGGATTAAACTGTGTAAGTAGTTTTTCGTACTCATCTACAGGTATCTTAGCTGTTTCTCTAATCCATTCGGCATGATTCTTTTCTTCACCCCATTGCCCCGCAGGTATCGAGTAAAGCCCCCAATGGATAAACAATCCGAAACGGGCATATCGCCACCATTCCATGCGGCTAGTCTTTATATCTTTAACTTTTGAATCATCTTGTGCAATAGCTCCGCGAAAGCTAATTAACAGAAGTAATACTAATAGAGTACTCTTTATTTTCATTGTGATTGTTTTTATTATTAAGATTGACAAAAATACTAAAAAGAATAAGATTTATATTAGTTTTATTTATTTTTATTATGATGATGATTATATTTATAACCGAAGACAAGGTTTAAATATAAAAGAGAAGAAGAGTGCCCTGCATATACTTAAGTATGCATAGCTTTTCATTTTTAGTATTAAAATGCATTTGATTTTTAAGTTTATAAAATTATAATTGTTTTAAAAGGAAATCTTATTTAAATCATACCTAAAAAACTCATCTGATGTTATCCCCATTTTGGAAGATGACAGTAGAGAAACCTCTAGTGTCATCCCACGTTTTGAATATAACAGTAAATAAACCTCTAGCGACATCTCCGGATTAGATGATGACAGTAGAGGAACCTCTAGCCTCATCTTTGGTTTTGGATGATGACAGTAGAGGAACCTCCAGCGACATCCTCAGATTGAGAGATGACAGTAGAGGAACCTCTAGTAACATCCCAGGATTAGAAGATGACAGTAGAGGAACCTCTAGCCTCATCTTTGGTTTTGGATGATGGTAGTAGAGGTTTTGCTAATCTATAATGCATTATAATTGCTATTGTTATATAAATATATGTTGATATAATTCATTATGATTTAAAAATAAAAATGACTATCTACAAATTACTTGT
>CAIWDQ010000635.1 GCA_903911455.1 uncultured bacterium | reverse complement strand
AATTATTTATGCAATAAAATTATAAGTAAAACGGTAGTTAATGAAAAATATTATAAAATGCGGTATGTTTCTTTAATTTTCATAATAATCAATAAATTTTTTATTTTTTGCATAAAAAAATCATTTTAATTAAATAATTTTTTGTAATATTGTATTCTAAAATTATTCAAAATGACGAACAATAAGTCAGTATTATGTAAGAGGTTGATTTTCTCATTAATTACATTGATTTTAATGGGTAAATTTGCGTTTTCTCAAGATCCAGAATTTTCGCAATTTTATGCAAATCCAATTTATTTAAATCCGGCTTTTGCAGGATCTGCTGTTTGCCCTAGGGTTATATTGAATTATCGAGATCAATGGCCATCTATAACAGGGACATTTGTAACTTACAGTGCATCTTACGATCAACATGTAGATAAACTTGCTGGTGGTGTTGGAGTTATAGTTACATCTGATAGAGCAGGTGAGGGTACAATATCTACTAACTCTTTTAGTGGAATTTATTCTTATAGATTAGCAGTAACTAGAGATTTTTCTATTAATGCCGCATTACAGGCTGGTTATGTTGACAGAAGGTTAGCATGGGAGAAACTTACTTTTGGTGATCAGATTGACCCTAAATATGGGTTTGTTTATAAAGGTGCGACTCTACCTCCTAATAGTTTAAGTAAGGGGTATCTTGACTTTTCTACCGGAATAGTTGGGTATACTGAGAATTTCTTTTGTGGAATTGCGATAAATCACCTTACTGAACCTGAAGATGGATTTTATACAATTAATAAAATTCCAATGAAGATTACTGCACATGCTGGTGCTGTAATTGATCTTTTAAAAAGGAAAAATAGGACAAGAAGTATTGAAGATATAACTATTTCTCCAAATATTTTATATCAGCAACAGTTGAAATTTAATCAATTGAACTATGGATTTTATGTTAATTGGTTTCCTTTTGTAAATGGTATTTGGTATCGTCAGAACTTTAATAATTCTGATGCTCTTATATTTTTAGCAGGCATACAACAAAATAATTTTAAGTTCGGTTATAGTTATGATTTAACTGTATCTAAACTTACAAATATTACAGGAGGAGCACACGAAATTTCTTTTGCGTTACAATTTCGTTGCCATCAACCAAACAAAAAGATTAAAATGATAAATTGCCCTGCCTTTTAATAATTATTCAGAAATATTTTTTAGAAAACAATAATAATAGTAAAATGATCAAGTTTAATAGAAACATTATTGGAAAATTGAGTGTTGCAACATTATTAATTTTTATAATGTCGTCTTGTAGTAAACCAGAACAATCATCCACCACAGGATGGGATTACAACAATACAAAATATGGTGGATTTGAAGTTGCAGCATATGAAGAGCAAGAAACCGGACCAGGTTTAGTTTTCATTGAAGGTGGTACATTTATGATGGGTAAAACAGAACAAGATGTAATGTATAATTGGGATAATGTCCCTAGAAGAGTTACAGTGCGTTCTTTTTATATGGATGAAACAGAAGTTAAAAACGTAGACTATCGTGAGTATCTTTACTGGTTAGGAAGAGTATACGGTAATGATTATCCTGAAGTAGTAAAAAAGGCTCAGCCAGATGAATTGGTCTGGAGAGATAAGCTATCTTATAATGAGCCTTTAGTTGAAAATTATTTTAAACATCCAGCTTATCAATTTTACCCTGTTGTTGGTGTAAATTGGCTTCAAGCAAATGACTATTGCGCATGGAGAACTGATAGAGTTAATGAAAAGATTCTAGTTGATATGGGTATTTTAGAATTAAATACTGATCAGGCTAATGATAATAACTTTAATACTGATGCTTACTTAGCTGGCCAATATGAAGGTCAAGTTAGACAAGATTTACAGGATTTAAACCCAAATAATGCTGGAGGACAACGTAAAGTTAGAATGGAAGATGGGATTCTTTTACCTAGGTATCGACTACCAACGGAAGCTGAGTGGGAATTTGCTGCTTTAGGATTAATTGGGAATTCATTATTTGAAAGAGTTATTGAAAGAAGAATTTATCCTTGGAATGGTCATATCACAAGAACTGATGATAAAGACAATTATGGAGAAATGGTTGCCAATTTTAAAAGAGGTAGAGGTGATTATATGGGTGTTGCTGGTAGCTTGAATGATCATTCAGATATTACTACTCAAGTTTTTGATTATTGGCCTAATGATTATGGATTATATAATATGGCTGGTAATGTTAGCGAATGGGTTTTGGATGTTTATCGTCCCTTAAGTACTGAAGATGTAACTGATTTCAACCCTTTCAGAGGAAATGTTTATAAGAAGAAATCTGTTGACACTGATGGTATGATTTTAGATAAAGATAGTCTTGGCAGAATTAAATATGAAGACGTTAAGACAGAAGAAAATGTCAATAGAAGAAATTATAGAAAAGCAGATAATATAAACTATCTTGATGGAGATTATTCTTCAGTTCTTGCATTATCAGACTGGTTGAACGAACCTGCTGATAAAAATACAACTAAGGAGGTTTATGATTTTACTGTTTCTTCAATGATTAATGATAAAACTAGAGTTTATAAAGGTGGATCATGGAAAGATAAAGCTTATTATCTAAGTCCAGGTTCAAGAAGATTCTTAGAAGAAAATCAATCAAATGATAATATTGGATTTAGATGTGCTATGACTAGAGTTGGGTCACCAATTCAAGCACGATAATTTCATTTAATACAATAATGAAACCCCATTTGCATTTAATGTAAATGGGGTTTTTATTTTAAATATAATACTACTATGCATTTAAAAGATCTTTATCTAGTTTATTTAGAATATCCTCAAATCTCAACAGATAGTCGTAAGATTATTCAAGATTCTATTTTTTTTGCTTTAAAAGGTGATAGTTTTGATGGTAATAAGTATGCTCTATCTGCTTTAGAACAAGGTGCTGCTTTTGTTATTATTGATAATGAAAAGTACTATGTTGACAACGGGAAATATATTTTAGTTGAGAATACTTTGAGTACCCTTCAGCAATTAGCTATTTATCATAGACAAAATTTGAATATTCCTTTTATTGGGATTACCGGCACTAATGGCAAGACTACTACAAAAGAACTTATCAATGCAGTTTTATCTCAAAAATATAATACTTTAGCTACAACAGGTAATTTAAATAATCATATTGGAGTGCCTTTAACATTATTATCTATCACAAATGATAAAGAAATTGCTATTATTGAGATGGGTGCGAATCATGTGGGCGAAATAGGGGAGTTGTGCACTATTTCTCAACCTGATTATGGTATTATTTCAAATATTGGGAAAGCGCATTTAGAAGGATTTGGTGGTTTTGAAGGAGTGATTAAAGCTAAGAATGATCTTTATAACTATATTAGGGATAGGAGCGGTAAAATTTTTTTAAATACTTCAAATGAATTACTTATTAATCTTTCAAAAGGAATTGATAAAATTACTTATGGGATTGATGATACTGATTTCTGCAAAGGTTCAATAATTTCAAACGATATTTATTTAGAAATTAGTTATCAGTATCAGAATAAAAATTATTTTGTAAAAACTAATTTAGTTGGGAATTATAATTTTGAAAATGTACTTGCTGCTATTTGCGTTGGACTTTATTTTAATGTTGAGCACGATCAGATTAGAAAAGCTCTTGAATCATATATGCCTTCTAACAGCCGGTCGCAAATTATGAAGACTGATAAAAATACTATTATTCTTGATGCTTATAATGCCAACCCAACTAGTTTGGAATTTGCAATTAATAATTTTGCCAAGCTTGAAACTGAAAATAAGATGCTCATTATTGGTGATATGCTCGAACTTGGGATTTATAGTATTGATGAACATCAACACATTATTGATGTTATTAATAAAAATAACTTTAATAAAGTAATATTAATCGGGAAAGATTTCTCTAAAGTAAATAAAGAATATATTTGCTTTAATACCTCTGAAGAGGCTAGAGAATGGCTAATCTTGAACCCTATCATAAATTCAACTATTCTGGTAAAGGGTTCAAGAGGGATTAAACTGGAGAAAATTCTTGATGCTTTATAATAATATTGTATAGGTATGAATAAAATTTACAAAGTTATTGGATTGATGTCGGGAACCTCACTTGATGGTTTGGATATCGCTTATTGTACTTTTGAATTGACTGATGGAAATAGATGGATTTATAAGATTCTAAATGCCGAAACTATAAAATATGAAGATATTTGGATAAAACGCCTTTCTTCTGCCGAAAATTCTTCTGCTTATGATATCTCACTACTAAATGTAGAATATGGTGAGTTTCTTGGACTTCAAACCAAGAATTTTATAAAAAAATATAACCTTAAACCTGATTTTATATCCTCACATGGACATACAATAGTTCACCAGCCGAGCAAAGGTTTAACCCTTCAGATTGGAAGTGGGTCTACAATTGCTGCTGCTGCTAATTGTGATGTTATTAATGATTTCAGGGTTATGGATGTGGCATTGGGTGGGCAGGGTGCGCCCCTTGTCCCGATTGGTGATCGTTTTTTGTTTGCTGAATATGATTGTTGTATAAATTTAGGTGGCTTTGCAAATATCTCTTTTGAGAAAGAGAATCATAGAATTGCTTTTGATATTTGTCCTGTAAATATTGTCCTTAATTATCTTACTCAGCAATTAGGTTTGGCTTATGATGATGGAGGTAGATTTGCTCGCGAAGGAAATTTAAATGAAGAATTATTTAATCAGCTTCAACAGCTTTCGTATTATCAACAAAACTTTCCAAAATCCTTGGGTAAAGAATGGGTTTTAACTCACATTATTCCTATTCTAAATGATTTTAATATTTCTATTAACGATAAGTTAAGAACTTTTGCAGAGCATATTTCTTCACAAATTATCAATGCAATTAATTCTAATCAAAGTAATAAAGTTTTACTTACTGGAGGTGGAACATACAATACATTTTTAATTAATTGTCTTAAAAAGAATTCAAATCATAATTATATTATTCCCGAAAGGGAGATTATTGATTTTAAAGAAGCATTGATCTTTGCTTTTTTGGGAGTTTTGAGATTAAGAGGGGAGATTAATTGTTTAAAATCTGTTACTGGAGCAAAAAAAGACAGTTGTGGAGGTTCATTTCATAAAATATTTGGATAAAAAACTACTTTTCTATATTAAATAAGTCAGTTTATAATTTTCAATTCCAAATAATATTTTAAAAAAACATTTAATTAACGTTCAAGTGCGAGTAGTCCTTTTTTACAAGAGACCTATAATGATTCCATTGTTGGTCTCTCGTAAATCTAAGAGACCAACTATGGAATCATTTATGCCCTCTTTAAAATCTAAGAGACCAGTAATGGAATGAAAATTGCTCTCTTTTAAAAGGAAGAAATAACCAATTATAGCAAATATATACTCTTTTAAAAAGAAAACAAGCTTTAATTT
>CAIWDQ010000634.1 GCA_903911455.1 uncultured bacterium | reverse complement strand
TCAGATATTGGTTTCCATTTTCAATGTTGTATATTTGGGTAGTCAGATATTGGTTTCCATTTTCAATGTTGTATATTTGGGTAGTCAGATATTGGTTTCCATTTTCAATGTTGTATATCTCACTTTTCAGAAAGCTGTTGTTTTCTTTCGCAATTATCTTATTATTATAGCAAAGCGTATTTAATAAGATAATTATAAAACTAATAAAACTAATTCTTGAGATTCTTAAACGCAAGAGCGAAGCCTGGACTATCTGGAGGCATAGAGCAAGTTGATGGATTGTCGAATATGTTTTATAAAATGAAGTACTCATTTTTAAACTTCGTCAGCCCTGCCTACTAACAATTTCTTTAAGTTATACGGGCAAGATAATCAATCTGTCAATTTAAAACCTAATAACAATGTTTATGATTTTTGTATTAAATTTCAAGCTTCAAAATTAATTGTTATTTTGATAGCATTAGGTTTTTTTATTTTTTATTTTGTTAACGATATGTTAACACGTAAAATACAGCTCCTATTATTTCTTAAAAACATCTCTAACTTAATAATAATTAGCTATATATTTACATTTACAAACTAAACACCAGTTTATGTGTTAATAATGAGAAAAAATCAAATATATTTTTTATTTAGTCCCCACTAGTTTTAAAATTAGTGAAGTAAGTGATAGTATAATAAGAATCCAACAAAAATATTTCCGATAAAGTTATTAACAAAGCTTTGGTGATAGATTTGAAATCTATTTTACGTTAAAGGATGATATTTTTTATATCTTTACCAACTTTATTAGTATATACAAAATGGAAATAAAACTATATCTGGAGCCGGTTGGATTTAAACTATCCGACCTAGAATATAACGATGAACGTGAACGTTATGGCAACCTCATTTCTACTTATTACAAAGAAGATGCTTTTCCTTCGCTGGAGGATGTTAAGATTGTTTTGCTTGGCGTGAAGGAAGACAGGCTTTCGATAAATAACTTTGGGTGTGCACATGCTCCTGATGAAATCAGAAAGAAGTTTTATCGTTTGTTTTCTCATCATACATCAGTTAAAATAGCCGACATTGGTAATATAAAAAGCGGACATAATGTTGATGATACTTATTTCGCCGTTTCTGAAGTTGTTTCCAATCTATTAAAAGCAGGAATTGTTCCTATTATCATAGGAGGGAGCCATGATATTACTTATGCTAACTATCGTGCATACGAAAAGATGGGGCAAATCATTAATATGTTCGTTGTTGATCCAATGTTTGATCTTGGAGAATCAGAAAAGGATATTGATTCGCAATCTTTTTTGAGTAAGATTATCTTACATCAGCCTAATTTCTTATTTAATTATACTAATATAGGTTATCAAACTTACTTTGTAGATGATGAGTCGATAGGGCTTATGGATAAGCTATATTTTGATACCTATCGTTTGGGTGTTATCAAAAAGAATATAGAAGATGTAGAACCTCTTGTACGTAATGCTGATATGATAAGCCTTGACATTTCGGCAGTAAGGAATGCTGATGCACCTGGTAATGCTAATGCTACTCCCAATGGATTTAATGGAGAAGATATTTGTCAGATAGTTCGCTATGCAGGGCTAAGTGATAAGCTTACGAGTATAGGATTTTATGAAACAAATCCTACTTTTGACAGTAATGGACAGACTTCTTTTCTTGTTGCTGAAATGATTTGGTATTTTATTGATGGTTATGCCAATCGTAAGAATGATTTTCCTTATATTGATAAAGAAAACTACAAGAAGTATTTTGTAACCATTCAGGATCACACAAGTGAAATTATATTCTACAAGAGTAAGAAGAGCGACAGATGGTGGATGGAAGTTCCATGTCCTGTTGATTTAAAAGCAAAGTTCGAACGTCACTATCTGGTGCCATGTTCATACAACGATTATCAGGTTGCGCTCGAAGATAACATCCCAGATCGTTGGTGGCAAGTATTTAAGAAGTTGATGTAAGTTAGCCTACTTTCTTGCAACAGCAGTCATGCGATCGCCAAGGATACCAAAGTATTTAGTAATATAATAGTTTGGATATTGAAGAATAAGTTTAGCAACATTCTCTGCCCAGCTATGACGCAGAGGTATAGTTGACGGATGTTTTACATTTTGTTTAATGTTTACGGTTTCGTATCCTGTTCCCTTAAATGTCTTCTTTAAAGTATCGGGAAAGAATTCGGTAAGATGATAAGGCGGTATCGTCATCGTTTTTTGCTTTCCTGTTAATCTGTAGATTAAAAACGCAATTCTACTTGAGATAAGATTTAAAGTTGATGGCACTTCTGCTATAACACAGCCACCTTTCTTTAATATTCTATTGATGTTTCTAAGTTCTTCCACAGGATTAGTAAAATGTTCTAATACATCCCCCATATAAACGATATCAAAATGATTTTCGGGCAATTCCTTTCCGACAAGGTCTTTAGTAAAAGATTTATTAATGATATTTAACCCATGATCCTTAATCCCTTTCTCGGCTGCGAAAGAAGATATCTCTACTCCGGTTACATTAAAGCCATTATTGCGAAGTGCGACTAATAATCCTCCTGTTGCACAACCTATTTCTAAGAAGTTACCACCATCCGAATGCTGTTTAAATGATTTAACGGCTTCTGTAAAGTCTACATTGGCAGTAGCAGATATATAATCAGTATCACCATGATGTGTTTGCTTGTCGGCTACAGTAAAGTAATCGGATGCATACATTTCGGTAATCTCATCGACAGAAGGCTGAGGCAGAATAACCGTTAGTTTGCATTTGCTGCATCTTACTCCCCACAGAAATCTTTCTTTAAACAGGTATCTGAAAGGTATCTTATTACCAACAGTCCCTCCGCACAAAGCGCAATTAAAATCTAAACCCATACAATTTTTTTATAGTATATCAATAATATGTATTAATAAACAATCAATACTTAAATTGTTGGCGAAATTAGGATAAATAATTGAGATAGGGAAGAAAAAGAATGACTAAAGTACTTGAAATTCATAAAATGTCTAAAGTTGAAACAGAAAGGTCTCCTGGGAGTCTAGGCTTTTAGGCTATTAAGTAAGAAGTAAGAACTTCGTCATTGTTTGTAGAAACAACGAAGCAATCTAATAAGTCGAGGGCCTTGAGTGCATAGATTGCCTTGAATGCTTAACGTTATCCTGGAAATTACGAATTGCATTTTACGAGAGGGAGAATTATTTAAAATGACAAGTATTGAAAAATAATTACATCATCATTATATTCGAATTGATTCTATCTATTTTGAGATTGCTTCGGGCATTGCCCTGATAACGATAGATAGCATCTTCATAAAAAGAGGCAGTATTCATTTCAATACTGCCTCTCTTCTTTTATAAACTAAGTTGATTAATTTTTAGAGAAACTCTTTTCTACCCAAGATTTACCATCAAACACCATCAATGATTTAAAGCCGATGCGTTGCAATACTTCTTTTGTTTCGTTGAATAACAATGGGAGTTCAATGGGCTTATGTGCATCCGAGCTAATGGTTATTGGGATGTTCATTTTATAAAGGTCTTTAAGAATATCAATACCGGGGAAGGTATCTTCGGAGCGTTTTTTGTACATACCTCTTGTATTTACTTCCACAATGCCACCCTTTTCTTTGATGATATCAAGTGTTTCGGCAACAAGATCGGTATACCATTTTTCATCAATAGTAAAATAGCGGTTTTTGTTATTCATCTTAATTTTATCCACATGCCCGATCACATCCGGAAGTTGAGTAAGTATCATTTCGTTTACCTGATGATAGTAGGCTGTTACAGCTTTCTTTATATCCATATCAAAAAGATCGCGTAAGCCGGTATCAAAAGTTTCAATCTTAGCTCCATCAATAAACCAAAGACCTGTTTTTTCTGGATTACTAACCAAATGAACAGAACCAATCACATAATCTAATCCACATTCTTCTTTAAGAACAGAAAAATCAGTACTTATATTTGGAATATAATCGGCTTCCAAAGCCAGATATATATTTAATTCCTGATGCTTATGTTTTAGCTCACTGATTTTATCACAATACTCTTGAAGTTCCTCTTGTTTTATGGCAAAATTATTAGGAAAAGATACGGGTGCATGTCCCGAGAAGCCCAGTGTTTCGAAGCCAAGCCGGATTGCCTCTTCAACATATTCTTCGGGGGCACTTGAGCCATCACAGTAATGGGTATGTGTATGAAAATTGAAATATCTCATATATAAGTCCTATTAGTAGTCTTCATTTTCTGCATCATTTTCTACAATCTTATACAGTTTGTCCTGCCTGCGAACTACATCTTTTACAGGGATTGAACAAACCTCGCCTTTCACAGTCACTTCCACAGCATTCAAATCAACGCGGATCTCCGTAAGGGTATCTTCGTAAACACCTGTAGTAGGTCCGATGATATGTATCTCTTCTCCCAATTTCAATCCGTGAGTTTCTATCTTAATTTCAGCTACATTTAGTTTAGCGAAGTAGTTAGTGACTTTCCCTACATACACTTTCTTTTTAGTTGCCTGCGAACCGTAGCGCTCCGTCCATTCTCCCGTTTTCCTGCCAAGGTAATATCCATCCCAGAAGCCTCGGTTATAAACGGTAGCAAGTCTTTCGTTCCACTTTTGGATGTTCTCTTCGGTATAAGTGCCATTAAAACAAGCCTGTGAAGCCTCCTTATAACATTGAGTTACTGTTTTTACATACTCGGGAGAACGACCTCTGCCTTCAATCTTCAGCACCTTAACGCCTGTCTTAAGTATCTTATCTAAAAAGCCTAAGGTATTTAAATCTTTAGGCGACATTATGTATTCGTTGTCGATCTCCATCTCCACACCACCATCTTTATCAGTTACATGATAAGGTCGTCGGCATAGCTGAAGACATGCTCCGCGATTGGCTGACGAGTTAAGTGTATCCAGACTTATATAACATTTTCCCGACACCGCCATGCAGAGTGCTCCATGTGCAAAAACCTCAATTTTTACAAGCTCACCCTTAGGCCCTCTTACCTGTTGAATTTCTATTTGCTCAATAATTTCAGCAACTTGTTTAAGTGCCAGTTCGCGGGCAGTCACCATGACGTCGGCGAAGTTGGCATAGAATTTAACTGCCTCTATATTGGTGATGTTACATTGCGTTGACATATGAATTTCCATGCCCACGCTCTTCGCGTAGTTAAGTACAGCCATGTCGGAGGCTATAATGGCCGAAATTCCATTAGCTTTGGCTGCATCAACTACAGTTTTCATCTCCGAAATCTCATGATCGTAAATAATAGTATTCACCGTAAGGTACGATTTAATATTATTTTCTTTACAGATGCCTGTAATTTTGATCAGATCATCAATACTAAAATTATTTGACGACTTGGCTCTCATGTTTAGTTTGCCCACGCCAAAGTAAACAGCGTCAGCGCCCCCCTGAATGGCTGCCATCAGCGATTCATACGAGCCAACGGGCGACATTATCTCTATATCGTTATTCATTGTATGTACAAAAATTAGTTTGCAAAGTTAGTTTATTTTTTGATAATAGAGGAAAAAGGGGAGAGGTAATAGGCAGCAGGCAATAGGCAATAGTTAAGATTAAGAATGGCGACAATGCTAGCTCCAATACTTTCAGCACGCCAAGTGATATGACAGATCTATGAGCGAATCCTGTCAGGTTTCCCATCCTGACAGGTATAACAGCCTTCTTATATTTATAACTGACAGGAGGAAAAACCTGTCAGGATAATAATCATCATAATGACTTTACAAATGTTAAAATTAGTAGGATGAACAACGAAGCAATCTAATAAGGGGAAGTGCCTTGAGTACTTGGAGTGTCTTGAATGCCTTGAGTTGGGGAAACAATTAAAAATTAAGAATTAAGAATTAATAATGGGGGAGGAGATTTTTAATAAAATTGTCTTTATGATTATGCATAATATTTATGTCGTATATTAATATGATGTAGGATTTCTGGCTTTCGCCAAAATATTTTTCACAACATGTTTTCACGCTTTCGCGAAAAAAGAGGTGTTTTTTGACACATTTTGTAAAACACTAGCCATCACATAGGTTTCATATGAAACCTTGACTTCCGCCATGGCGGGAACGCTACTTTCATATGAAACCTTCGTTCCCGCCATAGCGGGAGAGGTACTTTCATATGAAACCTACACTTCCACTATAGTGGCAATGGTACTTCGAAATGAAACCTTCGCTTCCGCTATAGCGGGAATGATACTTCAAAATAAAACCACCTCTTCCGCTATGGAAACGGCCTTTTTTGGAGCGAAGACAATGCTTTTAGGTGTTTAGGCTTTTAAACTTTTAGGAAAAAATTATTAATAATAGGATAAAATGCTTATTCATACAAACAAAATTGTCTTTATAATAAGGCACGACCTGTAGATCGTAGTTTGAAGTGTATCTGTTAGTGTCTTGTTTTTATTTGTTTATATAACAACCTTTCTTTTCTCAATACCTCTTCTTGTGGATTTGGTTCAGTCGGGCTAGTATTTCTATCAAAATTGTGTTGACTATTTCCAGAGCTATAATATAAGTGCCCTATCTTTATTTCATCAAAAAACATCCAGCATTTATTACCTGCATCAGGATGGTCTTCAGGAAATACTTTCCTGTTTTTGGCAGTAACTCTAATATATCTGGCTTTGATTGTCTTAAAATAAGCATCATATTGCTTTAAATTTATTTCACTCCCCCATTTAATGCTATCGATACGATGAAAAGCTACTTCAGTGTATTTAATATTATCTTCCTAAACTTCTATTTTTATTTCAATTGGTTCAAAAATCCTATAATTTGTATTAACTAAATAATACACACTTGCTATCGAGATGTAATCAAAGTGATTAAGGTCAATTGTAGCAACCATATCATTACCCTCGAAGCCCAACCATTTTTCATCATTAAGATCAAGTGAACCATTTTCACAATCAGTTAAAATTTTACCACCATCACCTTTATACTTTTTATGAGGCTCCCGACTCAAAGTAACGTTCTTAAAAGAGGATAAACATAAATCCAGTTTTACTTCTTTACCATATGCCTTCGAATCTTTATAAGCTTGAACTTTAATTAATACCGGCGGATAAACTTTAAAAGGTAATACATATTTTATTAACCTTGATTCGTGATCTGTTTCTATAGTTTGATATCGTATCTTAAGATTATTCTCTTTGGAAGTTACAGTTATTAAATATTTCCCATCTTGCTGAGGCTCCGCTTTTACTGTTAATACATCAATATTATTAGTTGTATCTGCATTTGTTTGTGTTTTATTTAAAGATGCTATTTTATGATTAGTAGTATCTTGACTATAAGCTTGGAGTATGCCTAAAAGCATTGCAAAAATAATGATAGTAGTTTTTTTCATGTCAATGGGATAAAATTAGGCTGTAAAATTAAATAAAACAAATGAATATTTGAGAGAAAAAAGTGCCTAAAAGTACTTAAGGCACTTCCTCACCCATAATTTATTTCCATTTTTATAATAATATTTAACAAAATAGTAAGCCCTACTTCAAGTTTATTTATTAATTTTACAGTCTTTAACAGAAATATTAAAACAATGAAAAAAATATACATTAAAGCGATAGGAAAATACATCCTTCTTTGTCTCCTATTAGTCAGTTTTGCTAAGGTTTATAGTCAAACGGATTTGCCAATATACCTTACCCCACAGGAAAAGCTTATGATGAAAGAATATTATTCGCAAACGGGCGACAGAAGTGGCGTAATGACTCCGCCAGTATCAAAAGTGAGGAACGCTGCCGAGTGGGAGGAAATTGATGCGCTGATAGTTACATGGACAACCTACACATCTATTTTGACAGAAATAGTTAGGAATGCCGTTAATGAGTGCAAAGTTTATGTGGTATGTACTGATTCTAACTCGGTAAAGGCTGCATTAACCGGAAGTGGCGTTGCTTTGGCAAATGTACGCTATGTAGTAGCTCCCTACAATAGTGTTTGGGTTAGGGATTACGGTGCTAACAATGTATATACTAATGTAGTGGACTCATTACTACTTGTCGACTGGACGTACAACCGCCCCCGTCCTAAAGATGATACCCTTGCCCGAACCATGACGAAGGTATCAGGTGTCCCTTTGTACGAATTGACAGCAACACCTAATAAGCTGGTAGCCACCGGAGGCAACTGGATGACTGATGGTATGGGTACCGCCTTCTCTTCGCACCTTATTACGGATGAAAATAGCCCCTCAAGTACTTACGGACAGAACCTTACGGAAGCAGATATTGACTCACTTACCAAACATTATTTAGGTATAAATAAATACATCATGTTCCCTACGCTCCCTTACGATGGTATTCATCATATTGATATGCATGTGAAGCTATTGGATGAAGAAACACTTTTATGGGGTCAGTATCCTACAGGTACAGCTGATGGTCCACAGATAGAAGCTAATATAGCTTATGTCCAATCCAACTTCTCTTCAATTTTTGGTACACCATATCGTATCAAAAGGATACCAATGCCACCAGATTCTTCATATAGTTATGCCTACCCCGACAATAGTGGATATTATCTTACATATACCAACGGTGTTTTTGTGAACAAAACATTCCTATATCCTACTTATTACAAGCAATACGACTCAGTTGCACAGCGTATCTATCAGGAAAACCTTCCGGGATATAATGTAGTGCCTATCAATTGCTACCAGTCTATCACGGCAAGCGGAGCTATCCATTGCATCACGCATTGTATTGCTTCAAAAGACCCTCTTTTGATTGTGCATAAGCCTGTAAGGGATACAATAATTACAACTAATTCGAGCAATCAGGTCATTATTAAAGCATATATTAAACATCGTAGTGGAATACAGTCAGCAAAAGTGTATTATAAGTCGGGTATAATGTCAAGTTATCAGGCATTGAACATGCAACCTGTTGCTGGCGAGCCAGACTATTGGCAAACCACAATCCCATGGCCTATTTTAGCTAGATATACTCATGTTCCAATTAATTATTACATCAGTGCAACAGCAAACTCTGGCAAATCGCAAGTACGCCCTATAACAGCTCCAACAGGTTATTGGAGTTTTACTGCAGATGAGGCAGGTGGTGTTAACGAGTTTAACAATATTACACTTGGTAAGATATATCCAAATCCAGCTTCAGCAATTACCTGCATCCCCGTTGAGGTCACAAATAAAACCAATATAACTTTGGATGTGTATGATATTGTTGGCAAAAAAATTAAGAATATCTTTACAGGAAGTTTTGCAGGTAAGAAAAATTTCTTTATAAATGCTTCAGATTTAGCTAAAGGTGTATATATGGTAACAATAACTTCTGAAAATTATAGCTCAACTCAGAAATTAATTGTTAAGTAATGACTGCAATTTTGTCTTAAATAATAAAAATTGAAAGCAAACGTTTTGCAGCAGGGTGAACTTTTAAAGAAGACTACTTCAAGAGTTCACCCTTTTGTAATAAATTTAAATAAAATAGATAGAAAATCTTATAATTAAATAATGAAAAAAGACGCAAATACAGATTACGATATACATCCGCTTATAAAACAACGCTGGAGTGCCCGTGCATTTTCGCAGGAACCTGTTGAAATGGATAAAATTCACAGGCTTTTGGAGGCAGCACGTTGGGCTCCTTCAAGCATGAACCAGCAACCATGGCGTTTTATAATAGGTATAGATAAAGATGAAACACATCAGAAACTTTTTGATACTCTCGTAGAATTTAATCAGATTTGGGCTAAGTCGCCGGTGTTGATTTTATGTTTAGGTAAGACAAAAATGAATATGAAAGACGAACCTAACGAAGCATATAGCTATGATGTAGGGCAGGCAGTGGCATATTTAACCATACAGGCCACTCAGGAGGATCTTTTTGTGCATCAGATGGGTGGATTTGATAAGGGAATTGCAATGGAACTGTTTAATATTCCTGTAAGTTATATGCCTTTAGTGATTTTAGCTATAGGTCATTATGGTGATTCAGATACTTTGCCCGAAAAGATTAAGATTCTGGAATTTTCTCCCCGTTTACGCACCGAAATTGAAGAGATGGTATTTTCGGGTAGCTTTGGTCATAAGGCTGATATCTTTGCCAAAAAATAAAACAAATGAAGATTGTTAAAAGAATAGGTATTGTTGCCCACGACAACCGCAAAAAGGATATAATGGAATGGGTTGAATGGAACAATGATATCCTTTCTGGACACAAACTGATATGCACCGGAACTACAGGGAAACTTGTGGAAGAGGTGATGCATAAAAATCTGAAAAAAGGTGAGAAACTTGCTCACGAAATCATAAGATTGAAATCGGGACCATTAGGTGGCGACCAACAATTAGGGGCAATGATAGTGAATGGTGAGATAGATATGCTCATTTTCTTCTGGGATCCGATGCAAGCACAGCCTCATGATGTGGATGTGAAGGCATTGTTAAGAATAACAGTACTTTACAATATCCCTACGGCATGCAATCGTTCGTCAGCCGACTTTATGATATCATCCGAACTTATGTTCCATAAATATATACCTATTGTTAAGGATTATTCCGAGTACATTAATAGGAGTATTGAGTAAAATGCTAGGCTTTAATATCTCAATGATTGCATAGGGATTGAGAATCCATTCATCTTTATTCTAATTCAATCAGAACATTTTGAGATAATACCATCTCACCAATATTAACATTTACTTTTACAACTGTGGCATCCTTTGCGGAAAGCACATGGTTTTCCATCTTCATAGCTTCTACCACTATAAGATTGTCGCCTTTCTTAACGGTGTCGCCTTCTTTAACATTAATCTTGGTAACCTTGCCCGGCATAGGCGAATACAAACGGTTTTCGTCGGCTCCGGCATTGCCACCACTGCCACTGAAAACATCTTCGGTAATAAGAATATCTTTGCGGATAGCTTTAAAGATATATCCGTTGCAGGAGATAAAAGCATTGCGTCGGGTGTCGGTGGAAATATAAGTTGTAAAAGGTTCGTCGTTGATAGTAATGTCCAACTTACCTTCGTTATGGTCTTTTACATGAACATTATATTTGGTATTGTTAATCTCAAACTCATAATCATTATCTTTTTTCCTGTTAAAGAAAACAAGGATATCCTTAGCTTCAAACTCTACATTAATCTTCATCAAATCGCGCCAATAACCAATAGTTGACCATACATTATTATGCGAAATAGTATCTTTAATATCCAAACTATAGATAAGATACGAAATAAAAGGCGCATAAAACGGAACTGCTTCCTTGCCCTTATTCATCATACTAATCATTTCGTCCTTATACTCATCGCAAAACTTAGTAGTGATGTTATTATTAATAAAGGCATCGTGTTGCAAGAGATTGATAAGATACGTAACGTTGGTCTTAATGCCATGAACGATATACTCTTTGAGCGATTCAATGATCTTAATTCTTGCATTCTCCCTGTCGGCACCCCAAACAATAAGTTTGCTGATCATAGGGTCGTAGAAACTCTCAATAGTAGTAGCTTTCTCAATACCGGTGTCAATGCGGATCCCTTCGCCGGAAGGCTCTTTATAATAAGTCATAGTACCGGGAGAAGGCATGAAGTTATTGTCGGGATCTTCGGCATAAATACGGCATTCAATAGCGTGACCGTTCTGCTTAACATCTTCCTGCGTAAAGGATAAAGGGTTGCCGGCAGCAATAAGTATCTGCTCTTTTACAATATCAATACCCGTTACCATTTCGGTGACAGGGTGCTCAACCTGAACCCTTGTATTCATCTCAAGAAAATAATAATTCATATCCTTATCAACAAGAAACTCAATAGTACCTGCATTGTTATAGTTAATTGCCTTGCCAATCTTCACTGCAGTTTTGCCCATTTTATTCCTAACTTCGTCGGTAAGAGTTGGAGAAGGCGACTCTTCAATAATCTTTTGATAACGGCGCTGAATAGAACATTCTCTCTCATAAAGGTGCACAACATTACCGTGGTTATCACCAATAATCTGAACTTCGATATGACGTGGGTCTTCCACAAACTTCTCAATATAAATAGTGCCGTCGCCAAAATAGTTCTTAGCTTCGCGGCTGGTAGATTCAAGTGCTTCTTTTAAATCATTTTCATTATGAACAATCCTCATACCTTTACCTCCACCACCTGCAGCAGCTTTGATAAGCACAGGAAACTTAATAGATTTAACTGCTTTAAGCATGGTTTCAACATCACCGGTCACGCCTTCTGTCATGGGGACATTTATGTTCTTAGCAAAGGTACGGGCTTCAATCTTATTGCCCATAACCTTCATGGCATGGGTGGTTGGGCCGATAAATGTAATGCCGGCCTTAGTGCAAGCGTCAACAAACAAAGGGTTTTCGGCAAGGAAACCATAGCCGGGATGAATGGCATCGCATTTAGCCTTTACGGCAACATCAATAATCTTATCAATATTAAGATAAGTATCGCTGAGCTCCACTTTGCCAATGCAATAGGACTCATCGCCACACTTTACGTGAAGAGCATTTGCTTCCACTTCGGAATAAATGGTAACTGTTTTTATACCTAATGCTCTTGCGGATTTAATTATCCTGATAGCTATCTCGCCTCTATTGGCAATTAATATCTTATTAAAAAGTTTCATTAATTATTGACTTATTGACGTTGTTTTAATTTTAAACAAAGAAATCGGAATTTAGTTTTATAGGCTATTGGCATTTATGAAGTAGTGCCTACCTAGCCTACCGGCAAGCAGGAATTTTGAGATACTTAAAGTTATAAGACAATTAAGAATTAATAATTGAAGACAAATTAACCACGTCATTTCGAGGAGGTGCGACGAAGCAATCTAATGAATAAACAACGATTGAGATTGTTTCACTTCGATTGCAATGAACTTCTAGTACATAACATAGTAGGCTCACCAAAAAAGATTTGAAAAATAAACAAATCAACTAGAACAACTTCAGTAACATTTCTCCGGCACCTATTTTATAGCCGTTTGAAAGATAAATAATCTCTCCCTTTTCATTTAAAACAACAAACACAGGAAGATTATTACTTAACTTTTGATTAGTTGACTTCTCAATCTCTTTTAAGATATCATTCTTATCAATAAAATAAACAGTCTGCTCAGGTAAACCATTTAGTTTAGTTAAATCTGCTTGTGCATTCTTATTAAAAATAGCGGCAAAGTTACCATCCCACTTGTCAAAGTTAGCTTTTAACTTGGCAATATCCAATACCGCATGACGAGTAGGTTCTTTATCAAGCTCAACCCACAGAAGAATGGTGTTCTTTTTGTTATTATAATCATTAATAGTAATAGATTTATTAGTTTTAACATCTATAAAACTATTATCAGCATTCAATTTACCAATAACCTTATGTTCTGCTTTTGCTTTACGCAAAGTAATATCTAAAGTCAATATCTCATTAGGATTTAGCTTAAAGAATTTCAACATCGCCATAACAGAACCATTTGGCAAACGATTGCCAGTAACCAGCATGTAATCTCCAGCATCCACATTTATCATACATGGGAAGGTTTTTAAGTGTGAATCTTCTTCATAATCTAAAGTATTATACCTTCCATCGCTGAACTTCTCGATAGAATAATGAGTTGAATACTCTGGAAAAATATTTCCATTGGCTTTACTGTTTTCTAAAGTTAAAGTAGCTTTAGGAATATCTTTGGTGATTTGCTTTTCAAATACAATAGTCTTCCAGCCATTCCATGTGTAGTATTGTGACACTTTAGTAGCAGGTTCGAGCCTTGCACAAATACCAAAACTCCTGCACAAAGCAACAAAAAGTATATCGCGTGAAGCTGCATCACTTACTTTTAAATCATAAACACCCTTAGGCGTAATAGGAACACGGTAATAGTTAGCTTTTGAATCAACTTTAATATTTGTTTTAATCCATTGAACTATTTGATTAGCATCTTTAAAATTATTTGCACCTAATTTCTTTTGAAAATACTCTTTATAAGGCTTAATCATCTCGTCGCCGATACGTGGATTCATCACATATTTAACAAACATATCGGTATCAGTTCCCGCAAGGAACTTAGTATTGTTTAAATGGTCAAATAAGACATCAAGAGTTACGTCATGAAGGTCTTTTTCAGAGATAGCTTCCAGTAAAGGAAGGTAAAAAGTTTTATTCTTACTTGAATTAGGATTAGAAAGGAAGTCAACTATTGTTTGCCAGTTGCCTCTGCTCTTATGAAGCACGTTCCATGTCTTGTTTTTATCCAAACCTTGTTCTTTTGCCAATTGAAATGCCCTTGTTGAATCCATAAAAGTAGCTTCATAGTCGTGGCGCATCTTATCTTCTTGCTTTAAGCGCTCACTATTAACTTGAGCATCCTTTTCGTTAACCACAACATCCACCTGACGCGTTACAGGAGGCGTTAAATCCATCTCTTCGGTGTATTCTTTACCTGGTTTTTTATTTAAAACAACAATAATGGTGTCAGTCGACTCTACAGTTACTTTTTGATAACCGTAATTGTTGCCTTTATTAGCCCAGATAAGTAAATCTCCATAGCCAGTCTGTAGGGAAGTAATGCCTTTTACGGAAGTAAACTTCTTAGCCAACGGATAAAACTCAGCATAATTATATAATTGGAACTCCACCTTGGCATTGTTAACTGGTTTGCGAGTAGCGTCAACTACTTTTACAAAGAAAGTCTTTACAGGGGCATAGTTTGCCAACAGATTAATCTGAGTAAACCTGTCGTCGCTGCGAAGAACCTCTTCTTTGCCTTTATAATAACCATAAACGGTAGTATTAACCATCATAGCTCTTTTGGACGGGCCTGCAAACCAACCTAAATCTAAGTCGGCATCGGGTTCGCACGCTCCAAGGAAGTGCCATTTGCCATCAATCCACACTTCTACCCAGGCATGGTTGTCATCGCAATGAGCCCAACGCGGAGTATAACACTGACGGGCTGGAATTCCCGCTGCTCTCATGGCTGTTACCGTGAAAGTGGACTCTTCGCCACACCTTCCGAGGGCATTTTTAATAGTACTTAGCGGTGCACTCGTCCTACTGTCGCAACCTTGATAGGCAACACGCTCGTGACACCAGTGATTGACCTCCAAAGCAGCTTGTTTCATCGTTAAATCCTTTAGTCTTACTTTTAATTCTTTGTAGAAAACCAGACGAGCGTCGTCCATGTTCTCATTATTGATGCGATAAGGCAATACAAAATGCCTGAAGATGTCTTCTGGGATGGTTTTGCCCCACGAAAAATAATCTCTGGCGGATAATGAAGCTTTAACTTGAGCTAAAAAATACTCTCCGTCATGTTCGGCCATGTCGTTGAGGGGCATATAGGCGTAAAGGAATATCAAAGCTTCCTTTTCTTCTAAAGATAAGTTCTGTTTGAAGACATCAAACAAAGGGATAGCTCTTGCTGATGCTAGTTTCTTTTGTTTTTCGTATTGAGCGAGGGTATGTTTAAGGTAAGCGGCATCATTTATAAAGTGTTTCTGCTGTGCTTTAGCTGGAAATGCCAGAGAAATCATTACCAAAAGGAGAAATAAATTCTTGTTAATCATAATTAGGTTGCTATAAATATTAAGTGTGTAAAATTAGAAATAATATTGATACTATTGCCTTTTATTTTGGTTCTTTTTGTGATGGGAGTTATACCACTTGGGGGGAGACTTATACCTCTTGGGGGATAACTTATACCCGAAAGTATTAGACTTATACCCGAAAATATGTAAATGATACCGGAAAGTATTAAACTTATACCGGAAAATATGTAAATGATACCCAAAAGTATTAGACTTATACCTCTCAAATGTTAAATAATACCGCTCGGGGGATAACTTATACCCGAAAGTATTAAACTTATACCTATTTTGGGACTTTAATACAGGCTTTCAGGTGAATATTATAAAGACTTTTCTGAGAAATCATTTTAGAATAAAAACTTTGTTAATGCGCTTATCTTTATAAATATCTTTATATGTTTCCAGATATTTGGTAATTGTGTTTCAATTTTATAAATAAACTAAATAACTTTTTTTATTCTTTATTTACTTT
>CAIWDQ010000633.1 GCA_903911455.1 uncultured bacterium | reverse complement strand
AATTTTATACAAAATATTCAAATGGATCAATCAATTATCTTACCAATTATTGGAGTTATAATTATAATTCTATTATCAGGACTTCGTATAGCTCAAGAATATCAAAGAGGAGTTGTTTTCAGACTTGGGCGCTTTCATTCAATAAAAGGACCCGGGCTTTACTGGATAATTCCTATTATTGATGCTCAACAAAGAGTAGACATTAGAACAAAAACTGTAGACCTTGAGCAACAGGAGACAATAACTAAGGATAGCGTAACTATTAAAGTAAATGCTGTGCTTTGGTTTAAAATAACAAGCCCAGAAGATGCAATAATAAAAGTTGCGGACTATAACAAAGCTGTATATCAATTCTCTGTTACAGCATTACGAAACATAATTGGACAGCATACTCTTGATGAAGTGTTAAGAGAAAGAGAACAAATAAATGGTACACTTCAAAAGAATGTTGATTCTATTACTGAACCTTGGGGTATTAAAATTGAAATGGTAGAAATGAAAGATGTTGAAATTCCTTTAGCAATGCAAAGAGCTATGGCAAGAGAAGCTGAAGCAGTAAGAGAAAAACGTGCAAGAATAGTAAAAGCTGAAGCTGAATTAGAAGCTTCAATTAAATTAACACAGGGTGCAAAAGAAATGGAAGGTAGTCCAATAGCACTTGAATTAAGAAGAATGCAAATGCTTTCGGAAATTGGTATAGATAATAATACAACTACAGTAATTCTTATGCCTTCAGATTTTACTAACGCTGCTAAAAGTTTCAGCGAACTTGTAAGTAAACAGAAATCTAATGAGTTAATAGTTTAATGAATGGATTTAATAATTTGTATTAACAAAAATGAAGGTTTCATTTTAAACTAGTATATCACTCTTGTTATGAGTACTAAAAAAGATGACAAAAAGGCTTACAAACTAATGAAATTTAGAGCAGGGATTTTTCAAATCAAAAACCTGACTAATAACAAACTCTTTTTAAAAACAAGCACAGATTTAGATAGAGCTTATAATTCGGATATGTTTCAACTTAAGATGGGGCTTCATTCAAATAGTGAACTTCAAAATGATTGGAACACATTAGGTGCCGATTCTTTTGAATTTGATGTATTTGATGAACTTAAAACAAGTGATTCTGCTTCAGAACTGGAAATAAATAATGATCTTAAAGAGTTTATTAAATTACATCGTACAGATTTAATTGAAAAAGGAATACTTCTATACTAAATTTTAATTATAAGAAAATATTTGATTAGTTTTAACTTTTGACACCAACTTAATTTTTATCAGTAAATCACATTTACTATTTCTATACAATATTTCTTTATTTTAAACGCTTCTATTATATAATGCTAACATTATATCATTTTATTTTAATATTAAAATAAATAAAGATGGAAAAGATATTTGCTAATAATACAGCGACTTCAGAAGTAGAAACAAAAGATGTTAAAAGTACCAAACGCATTTTAAGTATCATTGCAATTACATTGTTGCTTCATCTCTTGCTTTTCAATATTCTATGGTTTACTATTTTAAGAAATACCGGGACAAGTAATCTTGAAAACAATCACAAAAGTGATACTTTATTTGTAGAAGTTAACCAACTTTTAGGCAACAGAGGTGATGGTTTTGGAAATGATAATAATGAAGATGGTTCTTCAACACCAATCTTTAACGACAATACAGTTAAATCTACTTCAACTACAAACGAAAAACAAACTACAGTTCTTACTGAAATTGATCCAGAGAATTCCACTTCGCTGAAGACTAAAGGGTCAAATATTGATAAACGGTCGCTCTATGACAAAAAGCTTGTTAAAGGTGTTGGTGATAAAACTAAAGAAGGTGGTATTGCAGGTGATAAAGATAAAGGAACAAACGGAACCTCATCGGAATATGATAAAAACAATGGATTTTTTCTGCAAGGCAGAAAAGCACTTGATTTACCAATTCCTGGTAATAAATCAAATGTATTTGGAAAGGTGGTAGTTAAAATTTGGGTTGATAGAAATGGAAATGTACTTAAAGCCATTGAAGGTGAAGGCTCGACAGTTACAAATGATGAACTTATAAAAATGACTTTAAATGCAGCTTTAAAATCTAAGTTCAATGCTGATCCTAATGCAAAAGAAGTTCAGGAAGGCAAAATCACATACACCATTAAATATCTCTCAAAGTAAAATATATCTATGAGATAAAACTTTTATATGTTTATTATTAAATGTATATTTTCATTTTATTTCATTTATCAAAACACAATTTATTTTTTTAATAACTGTTTTAATAGTTACAGAAAGTATACTTATATTTGGAACTGATGATAATTTAAGTCTGGAACCATAAATCAGCTATGATCTGATGATAATTTAAGTCTGGATCATCAGTTCCATTATTGAGTTTACATTTCTTAAAAGTTTTTAATAAAAAGAATTTCCTTAATTTTATTCATTTTAATAATTATAATTGATATTTTTTTTTGTATATTTGCATTTTAAAATCAATAATAAAATGAAAAAATCAATATTAATATCAACATCAATAATACTATTATTATTAACATCGTGCACAGCCATCTTATTTAAGACATCACAACCAAAAGATGGTGCAAATCTAAAGGAGTTTCCTGCCAAAATATGTGGTAAATATGCACACGTTGAAAAAGATAGCGAGACAATAGAAATAAAATCTAATTATATAGAATACATTACTACTAAAAAGAATTTGAATGATCTATCTTCAAATTCAAAAATGTATATTTCGGATAGCTTACAACTTAAACAACTGAAAGATTACTACATTGTAAGCATTAAAGATAAAGAAACAGGAGCCTGGATGGTAACTCTTTTAAAATTAAATAATGCTTATCTGGAGATTTATTATATAGATTTTGATGATAAAGAAGCCAAAGCAACAGCAAAGAAACTAAAGAAAATAATAGCTGTGAAAGAGTTTAAGAAAGAGAATAATGAAGTAAAATATTACTTAATTGATCCCTCAAAAGCAGAGTTAGAAATGATGATAGATAAAGGATTCTTTAAGAAAGCGGAAGGTGTAAAGAAAATAAATTAGCATTAGAATAATATATTACATTTCTGCTTTATCAACTTCAGCAAAGGATCTTTTTAAAAGAAATGGTGTAACAACTGTTGTAATAATCCCCATCAATACTAATATTGAGAACAATGGGATGTCGATAAACTTATTTTGTAAGGCAATATTAGCAATTACAAGTTCCATAATACCTCTTGCATTTAATCCTATCCCAAGTGTAAAGGATTGAGGCTTGCTAAGTTTTGCCATCCTTCCACCCAAATAACCTCCTAATATCTTACTAACAAAAGAAGCTATAATTACAACAATTAATAATGCAATATTAGTGATGGAAAGCAAATTAAATTCAATACCCATTGCAGCAAAAAAGATTGGAGCCAGAAATCCCATTGTAATACTGGATGTGTTTTCCTGTACTTTGTTAAAATTATCAATACCTAACATCTCGCGTGGTAATAATACTGCACCAAAAAATGCTCCTATTACAAAATGTAATCCAACAAGTTCAGAAAGACTAGCGAAGATCAAAACAAAAAGCATCATAACTGCAAATAAAGATTCTTTTCCTTTAAGGTATGATAAAAAGTTCTGGAACTTATGATTAATAATGGTTACTTTTCCCTTAGCCCTATGGAAAAGACGATAGGCAAAGAGCATCAAAGCCATAAAGAAAACAACTTTTGTAACTGTTATAAGTACTTTAAAACTTAATTGTTGATAATTAAAAGAGTTGCCATTTAAATCAAGTATAACTCCAAGAATTAAGAGCGATAGAATATCATTAAAGATAGCAGCAGAGATAATCTTTTGCCCGATATCAGAATTAAGTTTTCCGAGATCCATTAAAATCCGAATACTTACCGGTAATGCTGTGATAGAAATACATAAAGCGAGGAAAACGGTGAGCATTATATCCAGTTTAAAAATCAATCCGATTACAATTCCACTAAACATTGGGATGATAAAACCTAAAAGAGCTATCCAACTGTTTCGCCCTTTCATTGATGCACGTAATTCTTCAATGTCGATCTCCATTCCTGCAAGAATTACTAAAAGAAAAACACCAAGATCTGATATTACTTTGAGTTCGGGCGAAGGATGTGCGAAGTTTAATAAGGTTGGACCAAGAATAATACCGGCTAATACTTCTCCGATCATAGAGGGTTGATTAAACCTTTCCATTATTTCGCCAAGCATACGCGCTAATAATAACACACATAACAGCAAAACAATGAAAGGAACCTGATGACCGAATACTTGTATCATAAATAGTGTTTAAATTTTGTTCAAAATTACTAATATAAATTAAATTAAAGGTCGTTTACGAATAATTAATATATCTGTTACATTTAAAGATAATAAATTGGAGTATTAATCGTAATTTTGCAGAAAATTTTAATATGAATTTCAAAGCAGGCGACAAAGTAAAGTTTCTTAATACAGTTGGTGGTGGAATAGTAACCAAAGTTATTAGTCCTACAATGGTTAGTGTGGCAATAGAAGAAGGGTTTGAAGTACCTACAATGGTTAACGAGCTTTTAAAGATAGAAGATACAGGTGCGGCTTCACGATTGTTTAATAAGGATTATAATGTAGATATTAATACAATACAAAATAATAATAAGACAACAACTAATCAGGTAGAAGAAGTCTACGAAAGGAAATCTGATTTAAAAAGAGCCTATCATGGAAATGAAAATGCAGCAGGGATATATCTGGCATATGTTCCACAAGATCAAAGATGGCTTACTACAGGTATTATCGATATTTATCTTGTTAATCATAGTGAATATGAAGTTCTGTATAGTTTATTTTTAACTACAGATGAAGGTAAGTTTGAGGGAGTTGATTATGATGTTTTGCAAGCTGAGACTAAAACACATCTTATAAGTATTAACAGAGATGAACTTGAGGGTTGGAGCAAAGGAATTGTACAAGTATTGTTTCATGCAAGCGAAAAGGATAGAGTATTGGTCCCTTTAAATGCTGAGTTTAAAGTTAAAGGAGCAAGATTCTTTAAAGAAGAAAATTATATTGCATCTTCTTTCTTTACAGAAAAGTCTCTACTGATAACCATTGGACTTATTGCTGACAATAAAGCAATAACTGATAACTTATACAGGAGAAAAGATAAAGAAGAGATAGCTGATGAACCCAAGATAACTAAAGTTAGACACACTGACCCTGAAAATATTTTAACTGATCATATGGTGAATAGTTCTACAGCTGAAATTGATTTACATATTGGTCAATTAGTAGATGATTATTATTTGTTGGATAATGCTGAGATGCTTCGCATTCAACTAGATTATTTTATTAAATGTCTGGAAGGAGCATTTATGAATAAGATTCAGAAGATAGTTTTCATACATGGTGTTGGTAATGGTACATTAAGGAATGAAATAATTAAAGTATTAAAGATGTATAATAACCTTCATTATTTTGATGCATCGATGGCTAAATATGGAGTAGGAGCAACAGAGGTGTTTATTAATACAACGAATTAACCTTCGACAAGCTCAGGTACCTTGTGATTATTTTTAAAATATAATTAAAAAGATCTTTAAAATAAAACAACAGTTCGTTCTATCGCTGCTTTACTTAGGTGAGGGAGAGGAAAGTCCGGGCAACATAGAGCGCCATACTTCCTAACGGGAAGGTACATTGAGTAATTGATGTAACAGAGAGTGCCACAGAAAATAACCGCCCCGTTTAATGCAGGGTAAGGGTGAAAATGTGAGGTAAGAGCTCACGTTGTATTATGGCAACATAGCACAAGGGTAAACCTTATGGGTTGAAAGACCAAATATACCGGTTGATAAGGGCTGCTCGTCCAATGCCGGGGGGTAGGTCGTTAGAGATTATTGGCGACAATAATAGTAGATAAATGATAGAAGTCCTTTTACAAGGAAACAGAACCCGGCTTACAGAACTGTTGTTTTTTATTTTAGTTAAAAATAACTTTTGTATTAAAAAATTGTTTATTTTTGCAATATGAAAAAGATGTTTCTTAACATAGTATACGTTTTAATGGTTTCGCTTTTCCTGGTGGCTTCTACCGGGTTTAGTTATGTGAAGCATTATTGCAATACTTCTAAAACGGAACATGTTAAACTCTTTTCAGAGAACTATAAATGTAAGACAGAAGTTGAATCTATGAAGAAATGTTGTTGTTCTAAACATCATACATCTCTTAATAATACTTCTAAAAACAATATAAGTAAGAGTAATTGTTGTAACAATACTTATCAGTACCTTAAAATTTCTTTTCAAGTAGATAAACAAATATCAATAATTAAATTAATTGTTGATCAGTATCCGGTTATCTTCAATACAAATACTTTAGCTGAGGAAGGAAGCAATAATAAAGATGATCAATGTTTGTATCATCCGCCTCCTCTCCAACTCGTAGGTAAATATCTGATTCATTTTATTCATAATATTAAGATCCCTTTTTCTTCATCTCTTCTATAGGTTATTTCTGGGTTCAGAAATGAAGAGCATTATATGTGCTCTCAATTAATTATTTCTATTAATTCAATAAATAAAATTACAATGAGATTAAGAATATTAATCGCAACTATAATGTTGCTTATTTCATATACCGTTATTTCGCAAAATATAACTGGTATTGTTTACGAGATGAATGATAAAAAAGAAATGTCTCCGATTGTTGGGGCAAATGTTTTCTGGATTGGTACTACCCAAGGTACTATAACCGATTCTAAAGGTGAATATAAACTATCTGTTAAGGGTATTAAAGATCAACGTTTAGTTTTTAGAATGATGAGTTTTAAAACTGACACTGTTGATGTTTCAAATGTAAATCCAAAGGTTAATCATATTATGACTAATGAAAAACAATTGTTAAATGTTGTTGAAATAAACGAACGTAACGACAGTTATATTTCTAAATTAAATACACGCAACGTTCAAGTTATTAATACAGGCGAACTTTTTAAAGCAGCTTGTTGTAATCTTTCCGAAAGTTTTGAAACTAACGCTTCAGTTGACGTTTCATATAGTGATGCAATTACAGGAGCCAGACAAATTCAGCTTTTAGGACTTTCTGGAATCTATAGTCAAATACAAACTGAGAACTTTCCTTCGGTAAGAGGGATGGCTTCCAGCTTTGGATTGAATTATATTCCAGGTTCGTGGATGGAATCTATTCAAATTGCGAAGGGAACTTCTTCAGTAATCAATGGTTTTGAATCAATAACCGGTCAGATTAATGTTGAATACAAGAAACCTTCTACAGCTGAGCCTTTGTTTGTTAATCTTTATGTTAATAATCATCAAAGAGCTGAAGCAAATATCACAAGTGCTTATAAACTTAATGATAAATTAAGTACTATGCTTATGATTCATACTGATTATATAGATAATAAGATTGATAAAAACAATGATAACTTTATGGATATTCCAAGAGTTACTACTATTAATCTTTTCAACAGGTGGGATTATATGAATCCGGGTAAATATACCTCAAGATTTGGAATTAAATATATGGAAGAGCATCGCAGTGGAGGCACTATGGATTACGATAAGAATACATTTGTTTTAGATACTGCTTTGATTAATCAGGCAAAAGAACCTTATGGTTTTAGTCTTACTACTCGTAGAGCTGAAGCTTTCTGGAAAAATGGAATAATTTTTCAGAATCGTCCTTACACTAGTCTTGCTATTATTGTTAATGCCACTAATCATGAGCAGGAAGGTTATTTTGGTATCAATAATTATTATGGTCGTGAAAGGACTTTATATGCTAATCTTCTTTATCAATCTTATATAGTCAATAAAGATAATAAATTTACAACCGGATTGAGCTATATACTGGATAACTTCGTTGAAAATTACGATCAAACATTATTTTCTTTCAATAAACTGATAGTTAAATCTAGCAGGGATACTCTTTACAACTTAAACAGAGATGAATCTATTCCGGGTGCCTATTTTGAATATACATATACCCATAATGATAAGCTTACAATCATTGCCGGGATCAGGGCCGACCATCATAATAAGTACGGAATGTTTTATACTCCTCGTATAAACTTAAGGTATCATATAGATGCTTTAACTGTTATAAGAGCTTCGGCTGGATATGGTTACAGAACTGCTAATGTTATTTCTGAAAACCTTTCGTTGTTAGCAAGTCAAAGATCTTTTGTTTTTGCTAATGATTTGAAACAAGAAAAAGCTCTTAATTTTGGCGTTAATTTTACTAAAGAGTTTTCATTATTTGGTCGTAAAGCTGAATTTGATATAGATGTTTATCGTACTAACTTTATGAATCAGGTGATAGTTGATCTGGATAGCATTCCAACTACAGCTTATTTCTATAATCTTAAGGGTGATTCTTATTCAAACAGTTATCAGGCACAGCTAAGCATGGAGCCTATTAAGCGTCTTACTATTTTGGTGGCTTATCGTATTAATGATGTTAAGACTACTATTAATGGAGCTCTGCAACAACGCCCGTTTGTTAATAAATATAAAGGTCTTATTACATTATCTTATGCTACTAAGTTTGAAAAGTGGAAAATTGATTTTACAACTCAGTTTAATGGTAGTGCAAGGTTACCTAATCAAAGCAAAATGCCTACTACTTTAAGAAGACCTGATACTACTCCTGAATATGTTATTTTTAATGCTCAAATAACTAGAAAATTTAAGCATTTTGATGTTTATTTAGGTGGTGAAAACCTTGGTGATTTCAGGCAAACTGATCCTATTACTCAATATACCAGACCATATCATACTCATTTTGATACTACCATGACTTGGGGACCTATTGTTGGGACTACTATTTATGCTGGTTTGAGGTATACTATTAAGTAGGCATGGATTTTGTTGTTGGGAAAATTACGAATTACGAATTAAGAATTAAGAATTAATTAAGAAAAAACGATAAGTAAACTTAAAATGAAAACCACGTCATTGCGAGGAGGTACGACGAAGCAATCTAATAAATACAAGACTTTTGAGATTGCTTCACTACGTTCGCAATGACGACATGGTACTTTATACAGTTTATTATTATACTACTCTCCTTTTTTATTCTTATGCTTTCGCAGATAAAAGGACAACCGTTTAAGTTGAAACCACTAATTCAAGTTAAAAGCATTCACGCCAAGTGGAAAAATAATAAAAAGAATAATTTTAAGTTTTAGATACCAACAATAAAGTAAATGACGTTTGAATAAAAATATGTACTTTTGCGCCTTTAATAAATACAATTGAACAATTGAATCCACTTAAGAAACTTGCAGGGCAGACAGCCATCTATGGACTCCCAACCATCATAGGACGACTGTTAAGCTATTTGCTTGTACCGCTTTACACCCGAGTTTTCAGCACTTCGGAGTATGGCGTCGTCACCGAGCTCTACGCTTACGTGGCTTTCCTGATGGTGATACTTACCTACGGCATGGAAACAGCCTTCTTCCGCTTCTCTCAAAAAGAAACCGATAAAGAAGGAGTGTACAGCACAGCCATTATATCGTTAGTCGTTAGTTCTGTATTGTTTGTCGCACTTTCGTGGATGTTTTCAAAGTCAATAGCATCGGCACTCGGATATCTTAGTCATAAAGAATACATAGTTTGGTTTGCTCTGATATTAGGTTTAGATGCCTTAACGGCAGTACCTTTTGCCAGATTAAGAGAACTAAACAAAGCACGCCGGTTTGCATACCTCAAATCAGTAAATATAGCAGCACAAATAGGCCTCAATCTGTTCTTACTGGTGCTTTGTCCTTATATATTAAGACATTGGGGCAATACCTTTGCGGGAAGCGTTATAAGGCTCTTTTATCATAAGCAAATCGGTGTAGGTTATATCTTTATCTCTAATCTGCTTGCTAGCATCCTTACCTTAGTAATGTTGTTGCCCGAAATCATAAAGATAAAACTTGATTTTAATAAGGTATTGTGGAAACAAATGCTTGTGTACGCGCTCCCAATAATGGTTTGGGGGATGGCAGGTATCGTTAACGAAACCTTTGACAGGATACTCCTGAAACATCTGATAACTACCGGAGATGCTATGTCGCAACTGGGTATATATGGAGCTTGTTACAAGGTATCTATATTGATGACTTTGTTTATTCAAACTTTCCGTTTTGCTGCTGAACCCTTCTTTTTCTCAAATGCAGCTAACAAGGATGCCAAACAAATATATGCCGATGTAATGAAATACTTCATCATAGTGTGTGCATTTATTTTCCTGGTGGTGATGATGTATATTGATGTGATTATAATGTTTGTAGGAAAGAATTTTAGAGTAGGTGCACCGGTAATACCAATATTGCTGCTAGCCAACCTGTGTCTGGGAGTATTTTACAATCTATCAATATGGTACAAACTCACCGACCAGACAATGTATGGGGCTTACATATCAACCTTTGGGGCTGTGGTTACACTGGTACTCAACTTCGTACTGGTACCAATAATGGGATATATGGGTGCAGCTTGGGCTACACTGATTTGTTATTTCCTGATAATGCTTGTATCTTACATCTTAGGCCAAAAACATTATCCCATCAACTATGATCTTAAAAAGATACTCACTTATCTGGGTTTAGCTCTGATACTATATTTGATAAGCGAAATTCTAAAGATAGAAACCAAATCATTAAAACTAATCATCAACAGTATATTTGTAGTGATATACATGTTAAGTGTTTATGTGGTTGAAAGAAAAACTAGGATTAGTTTTTAAAATTATAAAACCTTAGTTTTGATTATACCTGAAGACAACATTCATTGAGTTGTCGCCTGCTAATCTTTCAGCCAGAAGATTGCCATCACTATTGATATAATAAGGAGTGTAATTGAGCTCTTTAAGATAAGTATAGATGTCTTTATCACTATAAGGAGTATCTTTTAAAATGTTGTTATCAATCTCAATAATAAGAAGCGGATGGTACTTAATAAGAGTGCTCTTCATGCCAAGTAAAGCAAGGTATTCTCCCCCTTCAATATCCATCTTAATAATATCAACAGTATTTATCTTCTTGTCGGAAAGGTAAGTATCCAATGAGGTGGAAATAATCTCCTCTTTTAAGGTATGATTAGAAGCATAGGAAGAAACCATCCCCAGATTAGACTCATCCTGATTATAATACAAAGGGATAATCTTATCTTTATCAGCAACAGCTAAACGTTCGGCTTTAATATTATGAATAGAATTGATGTTGATATTATGACAGAAAGCATCGTAATTAGTGCTGAAAGGCTCAAAAGAAATGATGTTGCCTTTATCGCCAACAACGGCCGAGGCAGTAATAGAAAACAAGCCGATATTAGCACCAATATCAATAAAAGTAGAATCTGGCTTTAGGTTCTTCTCAATAAAGAGGAGCTCACTCTCCTCGTAAGTCCCGGTAAAGTAAATATGCTGCTGAATCCAGTCGTCAATGCTTAAAACAAGCTTAAGATGATGCCTGAATTTGATGGTTTTCTTTACTCCTTTAAACATGTTGTAGGGAAAAAAGTAATGTTTGTAAAAGCCAAAGTACCTCCTCTTTAAGAAAGAGAAAGTGAAGATAATCCTGAAGATAGATGCAACGATAGATCTGAACATATAGCTATTGTGTATTAACCAAAACTTCGTCAAATGTAATAAATAATCTCATAAGTTTTATATATTTGGATATAAATATGAAGTTTAGTTAAAAATATGAAACTTTCTAAGTTCAATTTGATTAAAATAACTACTTTTGCTTCTTTAAAAAAAGGAATGGAAATAAAGATCGTAAATACCTCAAAACACCCCCTTCCTGCTTATGAAACGAATGCATCGGCAGGTATGGACTTAAGAGCAGAACTCGCTGAATCTGTATCATTAAAACCATTAGAAAGAGCATTAATACCAACAGGATTGTTTATTGAATTACCTGTAGGTTACGAAGCACAAGTACGACCAAGAAGCGGAATGGCTTACAAGCATGGCATTACAGTTTTAAATTCGCCAGGCACAATTGACGCCGATTACCGTGGAGAAATAAAAGTGATAGTTGTAAACCTTTCTAATGCGGAATATGTTATTAATGACGGCGAAAGAATAGCACAAATGATAATTGCATCGCACGAGAAAGCGGAATGGATAAAAGTGGATGAATTAGCCGAAACCGAAAGAGGTGCAGGAGGATTCGGACACACCGGTAAACATTAATTAAACAGAACTAAAACTATGAGAATAATAATTCCGATGGCAGGTATGGGCAAAAGAATGCGTCCTCATACCCTTACAATACCAAAACCTTTGATTCCGATAGCCGGCAAGCCTATTGTACAGAGATTAGCTGAAGATATTGTTAAAATAGCAAATACTAAAGTTGAAGAAATCGCTTTTATAATTGGTGATTTCGGTGCAGATGTTGAAAAGCAACTCTTAGAAATTGCTGAAAAGCTTGGTGCCAAAGGGAAGATCTATTATCAACATGAACCATTGGGAACAGCACATGCTATACTTTGCGCTGCAGATTCGTTAAAAGGGAATGTAACTGTGGCTTTCGCCGATACTTTGTTTAAAGCTGACTTTAAACTGGATCATTCAAAGGATGGGATAATATTTGTACACGAAGTAGCTGATCCGAGTGCTTTTGGAGTTGTTAAAACTAATGATAACAACATCATAACCGACTTTATTGAGAAACCTAAAGACTTTATATCTAATAAAGCCATAATTGGAATTTATTATTTTAAAGATGGTGATTATCTGAAAAGCGAACTACAGTTCCTGATAGATAATAATATCATCAAAGGGAACGAATATCAGTTGACAGATGGCTTACAAAACATGATGAAGAAAGGTACTGAGTTTTCGGTAGGCACAGTAGATGAATGGCTGGATTGTGGTAACAAAGACGCTACAGTTCATACCAATCACAGGATATTAGAACTTAGTAAAGACACAGAGAAACTGGTGTCGGAGACTGCTTTATTTACTAATTCTATAATTACACCTCCATGTTATATAGGTAATAATGTTGAAATAATCAATTCAATAATTGGGCCTCATGTTTCAATTGGTGATAATACAAAGATATCCGATTCTATTATAACTGATACCATTATCCAAACTAATTCAGTAATCAGGAATGCCAATATAGATCGTTCAATGATAGGTAATCATGTTGAATACAAAGGTGACGTTAAAGAGTTAAGTATAGGAGACTTTACAACAATAAATTATAATGTTTAACACAATATTATTAATGTTTTTCAGTTAATCTGATAAATAGGAACACAAACTGAATAAACGACTGTACCATTAAAAGAAAATCTATTGAAACAAATGAAGTCCTTCAAACCGATACTATTAGTTACGCTATTAAGTGTATTGTTATTTATTTCGTGTAAATCAACAAGCGTTAATACTACAACTGATCAAAAGAAACAATCATCACAGAAAGGGAAAGCTAAAAAGTATCAGTTATCGAGTTTATATAAGCTTAATAACGATGCTCTTTTTATTGATGCTGAAAAAGAACGATTACTTGGGAACTTAACTGATGCCTTAGGAATTTACACTAAAGTTATCAATAAAGATCCGGAGAACGCAGCCGCTTATTACCAGATGGCAAGGATATTTGAGATACAAAAGAAAACAACTGATGCTCTTACTTATTCTCAAAAAGCTGCTGAACTGGATAAAGATAATATCTGGTATCAGTTACTGTTGGCTGATCTTTATAAAACAAATAATAAATATAAAGAAGCTACCAAGGTGATAGAAGGAATTGTTAACAGACACCCTGAAAACATAGACTATTACTACGACTGGGCTAATGCTTATATTACAGAAGGAAGCTTGGATGGAGCGTTAAAAGTGTATGATAATATAGAAAAGAAAATAGGCTTAACTGAAGGTGTTTCACTACAAAAAGAGAAGATATATCTAAATCTAAATAAGTTTAACAAAGCTGTTGATGAGATTGAGAAACTATCAGCCCAAATGCCGGAAGTTATCAAGTACAATGCTATGATTGCAGAGTTATACATGTCGAAGAAGATGTATGATAAGGCATTAATACAATATAATAAGATATTAACAAAGAATCCTAACGATCCATTTATTCATATTTCGTTAGCTAGTTATTATAGAGAGGTTGGTAATAAAGATAGATCATATAAGGAACTGAAGCTTGGGTTTGCTAATCCGGCTCTGGATATTGATACTAAGATGAAGATTATGCTATCTTACTATTCTGTAACCGAAATATATTCTTCGTTAAAAGATCAAGCATTTGAATTGTCAGAAATTTTGATAAAGACACACAAAGAGGATGCTAAAGCTTATTCTATTTATGGTGATTTTCTTTATAGAGATAAGAAATATAAAGAAGCAAGAGAAGCCTTTTTAAAAGTAATATCTCTAGATAGCAGTAAATATCCTGTATGGGAAACTCTCCTTGTAATTGAATCCGAATTACTGAATACCCAGGCATTAGCTGATGAAAGTGCCAGAGCAATTGAATTATTTCCTGAACAACCTTTGATCTATCTTTTCTCCGGTATTTCTAACTTCCAACTTAATAAACTTGATGTTGCTATTAAGTCTTTAACTAAAGGAAGAGAGTTTGTTGTAGATAATGATAAGCTTTTAATACAGTTCAATTCTTATTTAGGAGATATTTATTATAAGAATAAAGAATACAATAAATCATTTGAATCATACCGTAAAGTATTAAAGCTTGACCCAGATAATGTAGAGGTATTAAATAACTTTAGTTACTATCTCTCTTTACAAAATCAGGATCTGGATGAAGCTGAAAGTATGGCTAAGAAGATGAATGATATTGTTCCTAATAATTCATCTTACCAGGATACTTATGGTTGGGTTCTTTATAAATTAGGTAGATTTGAAGATGCTAAGAAATGGATATCAAAAGCAATTGAATCCGGTGGAAAAACCAACGATATTATCACAGAACATTATGGTGATGTATTGTATAAGTTAGGCGATAAAGAGAATGCTTTGCAATATTGGATTAAAGCAAAAGGTGCCGGCAAAGGTTCTGAGTTTCTTGATAAAAAAGTAGCTGATAAAAAACTATATGAATAATCTCACTAAACTTATATTATGGTTAACGATACTTTCGGGGGTTGCACTTTCATCGTGCAAAACAACTAAGGTTATAATACCTCCACCTCCTCCACCAGAAGTAAAAGAAGCTATCAAAGATTCGTTGAAAGATAATCACTCAACTTATGTCTTTGATAAGATGAAACAAAACCAGTTTAAATATAAATGGTTGTCTGCGAAGTTTAATGTTGAGTATATTACAGATGTTAACAATAGTTCATTCTCCGGAACATTACGTATGTTACATGATAGTGTAATCTGGATTTCTATTTCTAAGATGGGATTTGAAGGAGCAAGGATCTTAATAACTGAAGACACTGTTAAGTTTATTAACAGGCAAGATAAACTGTTTTTTATTAGTGACTTTAATTATATAAACAGGTTTGTAAACAATGCAATTGACTTTGATATGTTACAAGCAATTATTGTAGGAAATGATTTTAAATACTACGAGAATGATAAGTTTAAAGTAAGCTTAGATAATGATCAAATAAGGTTAAGTACTATTAATCGTCGTAAGCTTAAAAAATATGTTCGCAATTTAAATGATCATAATAAAATATTAGTTGAGAACATTACACTTGATCCTGTAACTTTTAAAATAAATGATGTTACTGTAAAAGAAGTTAAGGCTAACAATAAACTTAAAGCAACTTATAGCAACTACGAAAAGATAGCAGATCAACTGTTCCCCATACTATTAGAACTTGCAATAAGTGCCGAAAAAGAAATTAAAATCAAGATAGAATTTACTAAGTGTATAATTGACGAACCTCAGAGTTTCCCGTTTACTATACCGGAATCTTATGATGAGATTATTCCGAAATAATTTTTATATCTTTGGATGCTTCAAAACAAAACAATGAATAAATTAATAAAGAGCTATAGTACATATCATTTAAGGATAATAATTCTTATAGTTTTATTATTTTCTATTGTTAATAAATCCAATGCTCAAAAAGACAAAAACAAGCTTCAAGAGAATAAAAAGAGGATAGAACAAGAAATTCAATATAGCACCAAACTACTTGAAGAAACCAAAAAAGAGAAACAGACTTCTCTGAAAACTCTTACCATTCTTAAAAATAAAATTGATAAACGCGAAGAACTTATCTCTAACATCAGCGATGAAATTACTAATATAAATGGAGATATTCTTACAACGGCTCAAACTGTTGAAAAGCTAAGTGCAGAACTTGATGCCCTTAAAAAGGAATATTCTAAGATGATAGTTGCTTATTATAAGAATCGTAATTCATATTCTAACACTATGTTTATCTTTTCTTCTGAGAACTTTAATCAGGCTTATCAACGATTAAAATATTTTAAACAATATTCTGCTTATCGCAAAAATCAGGTTACTTTAATTATTGCAAAACAAAATCAACTTACTCAAAAGAAGAATGAGTTAGAGAATCATAAAAAGGATCAAAGCGTATTATTGAGGAATGAGGAGAGTGAAAAGCAAAAATTAACCAAAGAAAAGGAAGAAAAGAATAAAACGGTTAAAGTGCTTCAGAAAACTGAGAAAGAGCTCATCAAAACAATTAAAAAGAAAGAAGTAGAAGCTAAAAAACTCCAGAAAGAAATTGAAAGAGTTATTAACGAAGAAATACGTAAAGCTGAGGAAATAAGAAAAGCTGAAGAGCGTAAAAAAGCCGATGAAAAAAGAAAATTAGATGAAAAGAGAAAGGCTGATGAAAAAAGGAAAATAGAAGCTTCAAGATTAGCAGAAAAAACTAAAACTACTAAAACAGAGAATACTAAAACTACCAAGACAGAAAACACTAAAATTAAAGAAACTATACCCGAAAAAGTAAAAGAAAAAGTAGAACCAACTGTTGTAAATACGCCTAAGAAAACATATGAGATTTCGGCAACACCCGAAGAAGAATTAATCTCTAATAATTTTGCTAAGAACAGAGGACATTTACCCTGGCCTACCGAAAACGGTATTATATCAAGTACTTTTGGAGTAAGGGCCGACCCTGAACTTCCACATGTTAAAAGAGAAAATTATGGTATTGATATTTTAACGAACAAGGGTTCAACTGCCCGCGCTGTTTTTAATGGTGTTGTCACCTCAGTGTTTCCCGGTCCTAATGGATTAATGGTTATCATTATCCGTCATGGTGATTATCTTTCGGTTTATTCTAATCTTGGGCAGGTGTATGTTAAGCGTGGTGATAAAGTTACTACCAAACAGAAGATAGGTGTTATTGATACAGAATCTGATGATAATAAAACCGAACTACAATTCCAGATTTGGAAGGGAACTAAAAAGTTGAATCCTGCCGAATGGATTTCTAAGAAAGCTTAGGTTTTTGATATTTCCCCACTTTTTTCAGGTTAATATAAAAATCATATATATATAAATAAAAAATCAGGACTAAAACCTTTCGGCTTTAATCCTGACATATTAACAATTAAAATATCCTGTGATGACTAAACAGGATTTACCTTTACTAAATGCACAGTGGTATTAAATTCGTTGTCGGTACATTTAAAAAATAAGTATCTGCAATCGGATGTTGCCCATTCGGGTGGACGAATTATAAATTCATCTCCTGCATGTATGGTTCCTTTTTTGGTATTTACATTTGGAGGAGTCCCGTCTGTTATCCAGAATTCTATATCACCATTACCTACGTCCGAAGCATTGATTTCATCTGTTGGTAAGAAATTAAAACCTGCTTCTTTGGTTTCTAATGGTAATAATTCTAAAATGGTAACATCAGGATTAACTATAACTTGTCCGGCTTTTTTGGCGAACATTTGATTTACCTCGTAATATTTTGCTATCTCATTAGGTGTTTCAAAATAGATAACTATTAAACCACCATATACATAAAATAAACCATCAGCTAATATTACGCGCTTCTTTTCGAGGTCAACACTTGCATTTTTTACATTTTGTTTGTTGATGCGCTGTGCTTTTCTTGCATCATCCAAACTGGTTACAAAATCTTTAAAATCTTGTGCAATTGGAGCTAATTCTGTGCGCAAAAGCATTGCATCAGCTAATTGTGTTGAAAAAAGAATTTTATTAGTATATGTACCTTTCTGAAAAGGCGCTCTACCACCAGACATTAATTCCAAATATTTTGGTTTGTCGTCTATATAAACGTTTTTCAGAAATTTATCAACTTTGTCTATTTGGGCTCCTGCTAATGCATCAATCTTTTCTTTTATTACTGAGCCCGAACCTCTATAAATTCCAACTTTCTCAAGCCAAAACATATAAGAAGCTCTATAACCTATGTAACGAGGATTGTAAAAATCATATAGTGCTTTAATTTTAAGATTTAAAATCTCGGCTTCTAATGCTTGATCAAGCTGTCCTCCTGTTTCAAATGATCTTTTTTGGTTATGATAAAATGGAGTATTCCAATGATTACTAAATATTAAATGATCTACTGGCATAATAAAATGTATTAAATTGTTAAGAAATAGAAAAAAGTATTTAGAGTATTTGGAGTATTTAGAGTTTATTGGAATCAGTTTCTTAGTTTTGAGCTAATAGATGTAAAAATTGCAATTAATTCGTCAGCTTCAGTAATAATTATTTTTAAATTGTTTGATTCAATTAAAAATAATTCACTTATTATCTCTAACCAATACATTGTTTCATTGGCTTCACTTTCGCAAATCCTAATTTTATTAGTAAAATCAGCTTTACTTCTCGAACGATTTGCTTCTCTATAATTTGCACCAACACTTGTCCCTGATTTTGTAATTTGATTTTTAATCACCTTGCCTTCTGATGTATTAGGCAATGATGCTGATAACTTAATTATACTAATTGCAAAGGTTTTTGTTCTGATTTCTAATAAACGACCAAATTCCTTGTTTTCCAAATGAAATTAATTTATGCACTGTTAACTCGGAAACTAAGTACTTTAAATACTCTAAATACTCAAGGCATTCTAAGTACTAGTTTTAATTAGATAATACTTTCCCCTTCATTTAACAATTAATACATTTGTTATTAACTGTCTGCCGTACTATTTACTTAAGCAGTTCTGTATAAATAATTACTTATTTACAGTTAAAATGAAGGCACAATCAATGTGAGATTTTAGAGTATATGATTCTATTTTTTTCATAAAATGCAGGATATTTCTATTAATCCAGGCTGCAAAGTTACTTCTATTTTTGACATCACAAAATTAAATCTCACAAAAGTGAAATTATTATTAAATCTTATTTTTGAAATAATTATTATGAAAATTCTTTACAAGAAAACAATTTGGAGTTTATTTAATAGTGATATTATTTTGAATATGATTTCTGGGGATTTCCCAGAAGCAAAATTTATATAATATTCGCTTTATGCACCACCCATTAGTAGAAAACTTCATAATATTCGTTTTATGCACCGCCCATAAGTAGAAAACTACATAATATTCGCTTTATGCGTCGCCCATAATTAGAAAATTATGTAGTGATCGCCTGTGGGGATTTCCCAGAATAGGTGTTTTAATTAAAAATGTGTTATTAGATTGCCTTTAATGAAATGTTTAGATGAAATACCTTCTTTTTAAAATCTCCCTATTGCCAATTTGCTAAATACAACTTCAATAATTAGATTGCTTCGTCGTTCCTCCTCGCAATGACGATTGTCTTCTTTTAAAATCACCAATTCGCCAAATCACCAAATCGCCCAATCCCTCTTCCTAAGAAATCATCCCTACCCCAATAGTTTCGTTAGTGGCTTCGTCAATAAGAATAAAACTACCTGTTACACGATTGCGTTTATAGGCATCAAAAATTAATGGCTTGGTTGTTCTTATTTTTACTTTGGCAATGGTATTTAATCCTACTTCTTTATCATCAATAATCTCTTCAAGAGTATTAACGTTGACTTTGCAGATAATTTCTTTAACCATACATTTCACTTCGTTGCTGGTGTGCATCAACACATATTTACGCGAAGTATTCAAAGGCTTTTGATTCATCCAACAGATAGTTGCCTCAATATCCTGACTAACTTCGGGCATATTATCAGGCTTGGCAATCATATCGCCTCTGCAAATATCAATATCATCTGTGAGCGAAAGCGAAACGGACATTGGAGGGAAGGTTTTATCAATCTCACCATTAAAAGTATCAATAGAACTTATCTTAGATTTGATACCCGAAGGCAACACTATAACTTCATCACCTTTATTAAAAACACCTCCTGCAACCCTGCCTGCATAACCCCTATAATCGTGGTGCTCATCAGTTAGCGGACGAATAACGTACTGAACCGGATAACGGGCATCCGTAAAGTTATAATCATTCTCAATATGCAAAGTCTCCAGGATTTCCATCAAAGTACCATTATCATACCAAGGCATATTTGCGGAAGCATCCACAACATTATCCCCTTTTAAAGCACTTATCGGCACAAATAAAAAATCTTTTACATCAATAGTCTGAGCAAACTGAGCAAACTTATCACGAATCTCTTCATAAGTCTTCTGATCGTAATCAACCAGATCCATTTTATTAATACAAACAATAATATGAGGTATCTGCAACAGCGACGCAATATAAGTATGGCGGTGCGTTTGCTCGGTTACACCATTGCGGGCATCAATCAGAATTAAGGCAGCATTGGCAGTGGAAGCCCCTGTAACCATGTTGCGTGTGTACTGCACATGGCCGGGAGTATCGGCAATAATGAACTTGCGTTTTGGAGTGGCGAAATAACGATAGGCAACATCAATAGTAATGCCCTGTTCGCGTTCCGAACGAAGTCCGTCGGTTAATAAAGCCAGATTTATATAATCGTTACCCTTCTGAATGCTTGCCTTTTTGACAGCCTCCAATTGATCTTCAAATATTGATTTACTATCATACAATAACCTACCGATAAGCGTACTTTTACCATCGTCAACACTACCCGCAGTGGTAAAACGCAGCAGTTCCATATCAAGATAACCATTGTGCGAAAAGCTTTCCATAGTATTAATTGTATTGATTTAGATTTGTACTTTATTTAGTTTGATAAGATTTGTTTTAGAAGTATCCTTCTTTTTTACGGTCTTCCATAGCAGCATCCGAGCGTTTGTCGTCCCAGCGACTACCACGTTCGGTAACTCTTGTTGCAGCTATTTCGTCAATTATTTCTTCTAATGAATTAGCTGTAGATAAAGTTAAACCTGTGCAGGTAATATCGCCAATAGTACGACAACGAACTGTTTTAAGTTCTACCTTTTCGGAATCCTTTAATTTCATAAAAGGAGCAACTGCAAGCCAATTGCCATCTCTACAAAAAACTTCCCTTTGGTGGGTATAATAGATACTTGGCATTTCTATTTGCTCTAATAAGATATATTGCCAAACATCCATTTCAGTCCAGTTGCTGATAGGGAACACGCGGAAATGTTCGCCCATATTCTTGCGCCCGTTAAAGATATTCCATAACTCAGGGCGCTGGTTTTTAGGATCCCATTGTCCGAACTCATCTCTATGAGAAAAGAAACGCTCTTTAGCCCTTGCTTTCTCCTCATCACGACGAGCACCACCCATAGCAACATCAAACTTATGTTTCTCAATAGTATCTAATAAAGTCACAGTTTGCAATACATTTCTACTTGCATTATAACCTTTTTCCTCAACAGCTCTGCCCTGATCTATAGATTCCTGAACCGAACCTACAATTAATTGCGCACCTATTTTCTTAACAAGATCATCACGATAGTCAAGTGTTTCCTGAAAATTGTGACCTGTATCTATATGTAATAAAGGGAAAGGAAGTTTAGCTGGAGCGAAAGCCTTGCGAGCCAGATGAACCATAACAATAGAATCTTTACCACCCGAAAATAACATTACTGGACGCTCAAACTGAGCCGCCACCTCTCTGATAACATATATTGATTCAGATTCAAGTTCTCGTAAGTGATTTAGTCTGTAATTCTCCATGCTCTGTTTATAAATTGGACTCCTCTGCAATAAGTTGTTTGTGATTAATATTAGATTTGCAAAATTATAAATTTATTCACACTCTGTGTGTGAATAATTATTAAAAATGAAAAGAAGAGTAAGTATTGAATGTTAAAAAGACATGGAGAACCTTCATTATTAACTTAAAATCAGCTTTAGCTAATCTAAATTGTATACTCAAAGCCTTTTTCAGTTTAGTTATGAATCTTTAAGGAAAATATTTTTCAGATAACCAAAGATTTATATTACCTTTGCAAACTTAAATATTTACAATAAAAGAAATGAAAACATTTGAAGAACTGGGCATTGATTCCAGAGTACTTAAAGCCATATCGGAAATGGGATTTGAAAAACCGATGCCTGTTCAGGAAGCAGTGATACCTGTCTTATTAGAAATGGATACCGACCTCGTTGCATTAGCACAAACCGGTACAGGTAAAACCGCAGCTTTCGGATTACCTTTAATACAGAAAATAGATAAAGAAAGTTCGTTTACTCAAGCATTAATACTTTGCCCTACCCGCGAACTATGTATGCAAATTGCTAACGACATTAAAGATTATACTAAATACATTGATAACTTTAGGGTGATACCTGTGTATGGTGGAGCCAGTATAGATAATCAAATCAAACAGCTATCAAGAGGGGTGCATATAATTGTAGCAACCCCTGGCCGTATGTTAGACCTTATGAGAAGGGGTAAAATAAACCTTTCAAAACTTAAATATGTTGTGTTTGATGAAGCCGATGAAATGCTTGACATGGGTTTTCAGGACGACATGAATAGTATTCTTGAGGAAACTCCTAAAGAAAAGAATACTTTACTTTTTTCAGCAACTATGCCAGTTGAAATAGAAAAGATCGCAAGAGGATATATGGATCATCCAGTTGAGATAACTGTAGGCACACGTAACTCTGGTTCCGAAAATGTGAAACATTATTATTATCTGTCACAGGCTCGTCAAAGATATCTTGTGTTGAAACGTATCGCAGATTTTTATCCAGATATATATGCTATCATCTTCTGCCGTACAAGAGCGGAAACTCAGGAAGTAGCCGATCAATTAATTAAAGATGGTTATAATGCTGATGCTTTACATGGTGATTTGTCGCAATTACAACGCGATAATGTTATGAACAAATTCAGATTACGTAATCTACAGATGTTAGTGGCAACAGACGTTGCAGCAAGAGGTCTGGATGTAGACGATCTTACACATGTTATTAATTATAATCTCCCCGACGAAATTGAACAATATACACATCGTAGTGGTAGAACAGGAAGAGCGGATAAGTCAGGTATATCAATAGCAATCCTTAACCTTCGCGAAAAGCATAAAGTAAAACAACTTGAAAGATCTTTAGGAAAGACTTTTAAATATGCTAAGATTCCTTCAGGTAAAGAAGTTTGTGAGAAGCAACTTTTCCATATGATTAACAAGATGGAAACTGTTGTTGTGAATGAAGAAGAGATCAATAAATTCTTACCTGTCATTAATCAAAAATTAGATTGGTTAAGCAAAGAAGAACTTATTAAAAGATTTGTTTCTGTTGAATTCAATCGTTTTATTAATTACTATCGTAATGCTCCGGATCTAAATGTTGAAGAAAGACATGACAGTAGTGGCGAACCAAGAAGAGGTGGTGAAGAGTTTGTTCGTTTGTTTATTAATATTGGTAAGATTGATGGCATAGCTCCTCAAAACCTTATCGGATTGGTTAACGACGTAATGCATGTTAGAGACATGAGAATTGGAAGAATAGAAATTCTAAACACTTTCTCATTCTTTGAAGTAGATGCTAACTATCTTGAACAGCTTCTTACTGCTTTCAAAAACGATGTTAAATATCAATCACGCAAAGTAAGTATTGAAGTAGCCAACAAGAAAACCGATAGAGGTGGAGGCGGAAGAGACAGAGATAGAGGTTTTGGCGGTGGCGATAGAAAAAGAAGCGACAGACGAAGTGACGGCGGTAGCACCAGAGATAGCGGTAGTAGAGAAAGAAGTTATGGCGGTGGCAGTAGCAGAGATGCCGGTAGCGAAAGAGGCTATGGTGGCGGCAGTAGCAGAGATTCTGGCAGCGAAAGAAGCTATGGTGGTGGTACAGGCAAAAAGAAAGAGTTTAAGAAAGATACCAAAAGCGATTTCAGAGATAAAGACAAAGGCAAACCAAAGAAAAAACGTTGGTAAGCTAATTGAATCCTAATTATAATTTAAGCAATCATTATATCAATTAAGATAGACCTTTCATGTGGCAATGAAGAAATCCTATAGTAATAGACAATTTACTGTTTCAGCTATATTTATAGTTGTTTGGATTATATTTATTGCCCGTTTATTCTATCTCCAGATTATTGATGACAGTTACATACTGTCGGCCAACAGGAATGTTCTCCGTGTTGTTACCCAATATCCCGCAAGAGGCTTGATATTTGACCGCAATGGAAAACTCCTTGTATATAACGAGGTGGTTTATGATCTTATGGTCATTCCAAAGCAGGTAAAGGAGATTGACACTCTGGAACTATGCAATCTTGTAGGCATTACCAAAGATGATTTTATTCAGAAGCTTGATAAAGCCAGAGAATACTCTCCTTATTCTGCATCTATTTTTGAGAAGCAGATATCAAAGGAAAGCTACGGCTATATACAGGAGAAACTTTATAAATACAGAGGTTTCTTTGTTCAGACACGTACCTTAAGGAAATACCCTGATCCTGTGGCTGCTCATACATTAGGTTATATTGGTGAAGTAAACGAAGAGTTAACATTAAAAGACCCGTATTATAAATCGGGCGATTATGTTGGTATGAGTGGCCTTGAGAAGTATTATGAAAGTTACTTAAGAGGAAACAAAGGCTCAAGGATAATGATGGTTGATGTTTTCAACCGCGAAAAGGGAAGTTTCAGGAATGGAATGTATGATACTATTGCTGTTGCCGGCAAAGATCTTTATTCATCTCTTGATGCCGAACTTCAGGTGTATGGTGAGAAACTGATGAAAAACAAACGTGGAAGTATTGTTGCAATTGACCCTACTACCGGCGAGATACTTGCAATGATATCAAGTCCTAGTTATGATCCTAATCTATTAGTTGGACGTGTTAGAGGAAACAACTATGCAAAGTTACTTAACGACCCTGTGAAACCATTATTTGACAGAGCTTTGATGGCATTGTATCCTCCGGGTTCTATCTTTAAGATAGTCCAGTCTTTGGTTGCCCTTGACGAAGGTGTGATTACTGAAAATACAGGTTTCCCTTGTGATAAATCTCTTGTAGGTTGTCATAATCACCCTAGTGCTACCAATGTAAAGAGTGCAATTAAGATGTCGTGCAATCCTTATTTCTATCAGGTATTCAGGAGGATTATCCAGCACAATCAATCTAAAGATCGTTTTATTGATAGTGAGTTAGGTTTAAATCAATGGTATGATAAAGTTACCAGCTTTGGCTTGGGTAATAGATTAGGTATTGATTTGCCAAATGTAAAGAAAGGATTTATTCCATCATCAGTCTTTTATAATCACAGATATGGTGAACATCAGTGGGCTTTCAGCACAATTTATTCCTTAAGTATCGGGCAGGGCGAGGTAGGTATTATCCCTTTACAGATGGCTAACATAGCTGCTATCTTTGCTAACAGGGGCTTTTACTTTTCTCCCCATCTCATTAAATATGTAGGTAAAGAAAAGATTACTAACCCCGAATATAAAGTTAAACACATGACTAAGGTTGCCGACAGATACTTCAAGATAGTTGCAGATGCCATGTACGAGGTTGTAAACGAGCCTGGGGGAACTGCATCGGGAGCAAGAATGGACAGTATCATAGTTTGTGGTAAAACGGGGACAGCTCAGAACCCACAGGGACAGGATCACTCTGTTTTCATTGCATTTGCTCCTATGAACAATCCTAAGATTGCTATTGCTGTTTATATTGAGAATGCTGGTTTCGGAGGAGTATGGGCTGCACCTATATCAAGTTTAATGATAGAGAAATATCTTACCCGAAAGGTTAAAAGAACCGATTTGGAAGAACGAATGATCAACGCTAATTTAATGTCACTACATTGAGAGAACAAAAAAGTATATTAGGTAATATCGACTGGCCGATCGTAATCATCTTCCTTCTGCTTGTACTGATGGGTTGGCTCAACATCCATGCGGCTGTGTACGACGAGGCTCACAAAAGCATCTTTGACTTTCAGAAGAGCTATGGTAAACAATTGGTTTGGGTAGGCACTGCATTGTTTATTGCTTTACTTATCATGGCTATCGACATCCGATTCTTCTCCCAGTTTGCTTATGGTATCTATGGCTTCTTTATATTGCTCTTAATAGCTGTTATTGTTGCCGGTAAGGCAACAAAAGGAGCCGTTTCATGGTTCGAGATAGGGAGCTTTAAGCTTCAACCGTCAGAGTTTGCAAAGTTTGCTACCAATCTTGCACTTGCAAAGTATTTAAGTTCGGTTGACGTCAACATAAAGAACTTCAAACAGAGAATGTATGCCATCATTATCTTAGCTATACCCGCCTCATTGATCTTATTACAAAATGATACCGGCTCAGCCTTGGTTTATTTCTGCTTTATTCTTGTTTTATATCGCGAGGGTTTATCCGGAAACATCTTAATATTCGGTTTAGTTATCGCATTTTTATTTATACTTACCTTGCTTATCAACAAGATGATCTTGGTGGGATTGTTGTTGGCAATAGCGATTGTATTAGTCCTTTTTGCACGTAAAAACAAGAAGGCGATCATTACAATAGCAACCTTTTTGGTAATCACTACAGGTTTTATCTTTAGTGTTGATTATGCCTTTAATCATATCCTGGAAGAACATCAACGGGTAAGGATTAATGTGTTGCTGGGTAAAGATATAGATTTGCAGGGAGCCGGCTATAATGTAAATCAATCGAAGATAGCGATAGGATCGGGGGGCTTTTGGGGCAAAGGATATTTACAAGGCACTCAAACAAAGTATAATTTCGTACCCGAACAAAGCACCGACTTCATCTTTTGCACCGTTGGCGAAGAGTGGGGTTTCATAGGTAGTTTCACGGTGGTTACTCTGATGATAGGACTCTTACTAAGGATCATTTATGTATCCGAACGGCAACGCTCAGCCTTTGGGCGTGTTTATGGCTACGGCGTTGCATCCATTCTGTTCATCCATATTTTTATTAATGTAGGCATGGCGATGGGTTTACTCCCCGTTATCGGCATCCCGTTGCCCTTCTTCAGTTACGGAGGTTCCTCTTTGTGGTCGTTTACCATCTTACTTTTCATCCTGGTGAAGCAAGATTCCTACAGGTTGAATGTGCTGTAAGGCAACATCAGATTTAGGGACTAAAAGAGGAAGAGGCTTGGACAACAAATAATGAACAAAAAAAGCCTTTCAAATTAATGGAAGGCTTTTTAGCTTTTATAAATCAATTAGATGCTATTGAAAAGTCTTAACTGTATTTTTAACGGGTTTTACAGTTTTTAAATAAGCATACATAGCTTTTAGATCGTCAACCGTCATATCTTTATACATCATCCAGGGCATCATCGAATTAAACTCACCTTTATTGATAACAGCAGGCTTGTAATTACTGTCGGCAAGGGCTTTAAATCTATTAACAAAGTCTTCTTCACCCCAATTACCTATACCTGTTTCTTTATCAGGTGTAATATTAGGAGCACGTACTACACCTCCTGTAGCTAAAGGAAATTCGCTACCACCTGCAAACTCCATACCGGCAACAGGAGTTCCTTTTTCTTGTTTGGTATGACAATCGGTGCAAGAAGCTGCATTAACAAGATAAGCACCATAGGCTAACTTATCATTCTTGTAAGGAATCTTCGAGAAAGAAGCCTTTTTAGGAATGGTGTTAATAATTAAGCTCATCGGGAAGTCAGCTTTCGACACGGGAGTAGTGTTTTCAATAGGTTTTAAGGTACGAATGTACGCAATGATAGACATCAGGTCTTCCTTATCCATTTTACCATAGTTACCATGAGGCATAACAGGGAATAAGGCCTTCCCTTTTTTGTTGACACCACTTGAAATGGCACGTAAGATCTCACCATCAGTCCAATCTTTTAAGCCATAAGGGGTAATGTTGGTAGCAAAAAAGCTTCCGGGGAAGCCAAACTTCTGATTAAACTCTTCACCGCCCTTACCTTGAGTGCCATCTACCAAAGGTCCTGAAAATTTTGTCCAGTCTCTTGTCGAATGGCAATCCATACACACACAAACACAATTAGCCAGATATTTTCCTCTTTCAATTCTTTCGGGTGTTGATTCTACTTTCAGGTTTTCGGGGGCTCCTACGCTTGGAAGCATAAATTTAACGTAAGAAAACATCACAATCATTACAACAAAGATTGCAATAAGGATGTACATGATTACTTTTTTTACTTTCTTCATAACGCCTTTGTTTTAAATGAATAATTAAAGATAATTTTGATTAAATTTAAACATTATATATTGATTAATGTTCGCTAAAGTATGCTTATTAAGGATAATCATTTGTTAAAAAAATAAAAAATATTTTAAATATTTAAAAAGGCTTATTTAAAAGGAGCTTTCATTATTAAGCAAGACCTAATGAACTTATAAATCTACTCTTTTGGAACAGCACATACACCCTATTCCAGTATTAAAGGGGTTTATAGAATTAACTATATTGATTGTCAAGCATATTTTAACACTTTTATTTGCTTTCCAGTAAAAATTGTTGTATATTTGAAACGATTTTCAAAGCATACTTAAAGGGTTCTTAGTATACTTAGGAATAGTCAGTAAAAACAAATCAGAACCCACAATTTAAAATTAACTTTATGAAAAAATTTTACATTTTTATCCTTTTATTAAGTCTTCCATTTTTAGGAATACAAAAAGGATATTCGCAAGTAGGTACGCAGAATTATAAGATCTGTGTAATTTCGGATCTGCATTACTTTGATACCACTTTATTGATCAATGATGGTCCAGCATTTCAGATGTATCTGGCTCAGGACCGGAAATTATTAAAGGAAAGCAATGCAATTATGGTTTCACTCTTCGATTCGCTCCTTTTAATACATCCAGATATAGTTCTTATACCTGGAGATATGACTAAGGATGGCGAAATTACATGTCATCAGAAGATACTTAATTTTATTCTTTCGTTAAAGAATGCAGGTATCAAAGTTTTTGTTATTAATGGAAACCATGATATTAATAATCCTGATGCTTTGTCGTATAATAATAGCACTACCACCTCTGTTCCTACAGCAACACCAGCTCAATTTAAGACGATGTATTATAATTATGGTTATAACGGAGCTTTGAAAACAGATACAGCTTCTTTATCCTATATTGCCGAACCTATAGCCGGCTTACAAATATTATCATTAGATGTATGTCGTTATGATTCTAATTTTGTTAATGGAGCTCCTGTTACAAGTGGAGGTTACAAACCACATGTATTACAATGGTGCAAAGATAGACTGATAGAAGCAAGGCAAGCAGGGAAAGTAGTTTTGGGAATGCAGCATCATAATCTGATGGAGCACTATATGGGGCAAGCAACTATATTTTCAGAATATGTAATTGATGATTATGATACTATTTCTACACAACTGGCTAATCTAGGTTTAAAAGTAATGTTTACAGGTCATTTTCATGCACAGGATATTGTAATGAAAACGACTTCATATGGCAATGCAATTTATGATGTTGAAACAGGTTCAGCTATTACCTACCCTGATCCTTATCGTATCATGACTCTTACAACTGATACAATGCTTCAAATTACAGGAAAGCACATTACAAATATAAATTATAATACTGGCACAATGACTTTCCAGCAATATTCATTGCATGCTTTACAAACTGGATTGCCACCTCAAATAATTTATATGTTAATGTCGCCACCATACTATGTTGATTCTGCTACAGCCTATGCTATTGAACCTGCTATCACCGAAACTTTTATTGCTCACTTTGGTGGCAACGAAAGTAATCCTTCTGCTCAAACATCAGCAATAATTGCTATGCTTAAACAGGATGCTAATTATGCTTTTATTGGTTATATTTTAGAAGGCATCTGGACTGATCTTCCACCTGATGACTGGACAACGACCATTGATTTGAATAGCAAATTCTATTCAGGTATTCAGGAAACATATAATATAAATAACATATTATTATTCCCTAATCCTTCTCAAGGGATTTTCAATTTACTGATGCCTGATATTAAAAGTAAAATCAATTTAAAGATATTTGATATCAGTGGAAAGCTGGTTTATGATAAGGATAGTAAAGATAACAGGAACGTTGTTATTGATATATCTAACAAGTCAGCGGGAGAATATATCATTCAAGTCAAAATTAATAATACGATATTAACAAAGAAGATTATTAAGAATTAATCATTAAAATAAAAAGGGGTTGATATCATATCAACCCCTTTTTATTTTAGTTAGCTTTAATAATCTTTTTAAAACTCGTTTGTTTTAATGTTTTGAATTGAATCAAATAAATACCTTTCTCGTAAGAGTTCATATCAATAGTTACTGATTTCTGTAAACTTGAATTATTTTTAATATTCTTAGATACTAATTGCTGTCCTAAAGTATTAATAAGAACAATAGTTACATCTTCGTCAGAGTTGTAAACAATAGTTAATTTATCAGTAACAGGATTAGGATACACATTAAATACATTATCTTTGCTCACTTCTATAATACCTACATTAAATATAGCAGGAGGAAATTTAATATAATCCAACCAGGCACAATCACTGCCTGCTGAAGTGGTATAATCTTTAAGATATCTCCACTTAAGAGTATGTATCCCTTGTGTTATAGGGTAAGCGTTCCTTGAAATTGCAACTTCTCCATCCCATTTATCCATAGATACATTGTCAATCAAAAACTCAAGATAATCATAATTCAAAGCATTGTTAGGAGCTTGTTCGCATGATACTTTTTTATAAAAAGAAATAGAATCAGCAACAAGAACATTCAAAGTAATTGACAACTCCGAAGTCTGGCTATCAGTAATAGGACCTGATTTAGCAGAGTAAACACCTTCAATAGCGCTAGCACTAGTAATCACCCACGGCTGATTGCCTCCCTGAGTCCAGTTGAACTTATTGAAGTTGCCTGTTTCAAAATCTTCTCTTACTACTCCAATAGACTGATAAAAAGTATTAGTTGCCTGATAAGCACCTGAAGTAATTTTAAATGTAAAGTCGGCAATATTACCAAGAGTAGTACCTGCTGCAACCTGTATCTTATAAGCAACAATAATAGTACTACCAATAGCCATATTCCCAATATTAACAGTTGGAGAACTTACAATAGTAATATTAGGATTTGTTGTTGATAAAGTACCAATAGCATTTGCGCAAGCACTATGTCCGATATTGAATGCCTGAATATAAATAACAGCAGTTTCGGAAGGATCTAATACACCATTTGCATTGCCCGAAACAGTATCTTTTAGAGTTAAATTCCCAATAGCTAAAGAAGGGGCATTTATAGTAAGATTAAACTGAGAAGTCCAGTTATTAGAAAGGCTGTCATGAATAGTTAAAGTAAAAGGAACTACATACTGATCGGCAACATTATTCTTTATTGTAATAGCAAAGGCATTATTCTGAATAGAATTAACACCGTTAGCAATAAGCCCCCAAGCATGTTGATTGCCTGTAATTATAATACTTGTATCAGCTGTAGCTAAAGTTGCATTAACAAGATGGGCGGCAACAGTACCCAGATTCTTTAAGCCAACATTAAGAGTTATATTCTCATTAAAATCAGCCAGACCATTATTATTACCACCAACATCTACAATCTGCATATTATTAAACTGTACAAAAGGACCATTGGGAACAAACACTTGCAGATTGCCTATAAAAGGAATGTAATTGTATTTTGTAACAACAACTTTAATGGTATCAAGAGTAGTTAAAGCACCGAAATTAATAGTAGCAATACCACTATTTACAAGCCCCGAACCTATACGCTGGTTATTTATACTTAAAGTAACCATAGCTCCATTTACACTGCAATTAACATTAAATTGAGTAGAACCAATAGGAATAGAAGGGTTATAAGTAGCAACTATAACTCTGGGAGTATCGGTTCTCAACGTCATTGAAGGATCGCCAAAGATGTTCCAGGTATCAGTCATATCGTTACCTTGAGTTCCATACACATCATTCATCTTCATACAACCATTCATAGAAACACCACCAAAAGTATGTTTGATATTATTAGGATAACCTTCTATAAGTATGTTCACCATCTCATCCTGAGCTAACATAGGCGGACTCCAACTCTGATTAATAGTTGACATTAATGTGGCAATAGCACCAGTAGGCTGACCATTATAGGTAGCTCTCATCCATGCTTCAGCAAAACAAGTAGTACTTACAAAATTACCATTAACACATCCGACCGAACAAACAAAAGGCCACATATTAATATTGGTTAAAGCACCTATTTCGGTATTTGAGAAACCACTGGTTCCCCATGAAGTATTACTACCATGACCTGTATAATGAATAATCCCTGCACCATTATTAACTTCAGTTGACACCATTGCAGCAGTTGGATTTCCAGCAGCATCCAATCCATTTTGACTACCATCATATAACTCGCTCATTGCTTTATAATGGAAGTTTAAAAGTTTGTTTCTGATATTTCTTATATGCTGATAATCGTATTCATTACTATCTCCGGGCCCCTGATCAGAAGCTATACCAATACCATGATTTATCCAGCCATTACCTATAACAGGATTCTTTTCGTAAGTTAATATCTTTTGTACCTGAGTTTGCACCTGAGTAATAGTTTCGGCAGATAAACGACCTACAAAAATATCAGGATAATGATCATTACCTACAATGTATGAATAAGTATTATCCGAACCTCCACCTGCAACAGTATAAGTAGTTATCTGAGGAGCATCTCCAACAAGCAGAACATAAGAAAGTCCCTTTTGGTTATAGTAATTGTTAATGTAATTCTGGATAGCAGTCGTTGTATTTCCTATACTATCAATACTAATTAATTTGGTAGGAATACCAGATATGTTTCTCCAGTCTGCCAATGGTTGTACAGCAGATAGAAACTGACCATAACTTATAATCAGCATACCCCCTTGTTCGCCTACAGGAGAATACTTAGCAGTAGAAGTTCCACTATTAATAAAATGACGGTCATATATATTCTTAAAATCATTATCAATACTAATAGGAGCTTTACTTCTTACAAGTTTATTAATACCATTATCCCCTTTGCGGGAAATTTTTACTGTCATATTATAATAAACTCTCAGCACTTTAGTAACAGGATTATATTGAAAAGGATAAGTAGTGACAGTTTGTCCACGATAATCTCTTATAATATAAGGTTGTTGTAGTTCGGCAAGCTTACCCGGAAAGAAAGTATTATTCGTATATTCTTTACCAAAAGTATAAGGAATACTGGCAGGGTCAATGTCTCTTGTAAGATTACCTTTTGAAGGGATAATATTATAATTTGGATAATCAATATAAGAGCTGCTTATAACTTCAAGTTTCATTTCAGCATCATCAGGAATAATTATAGAAGATGTAAGTTTAAGTACATCCGGACAACCTGCCCTTAATAATTGAGCTCCTCCACCTAATGATATACTTTTAAATATTGTACCATTAGTAGTAATATCAGAAGTAGAAAAGCCATCAAAAGAGAAAAGGACAGTAGTGCTTTCAATATCTGATGAAACAAGTTGTACATTAACAGCGCCTGGTGTTGCAGATTTTATGCTTGCCCAGTTAGTGGCTCTTAAACCTGCGAAGCAAACAAGAGCAAAAACAATCAGAATAGTTCTTTTCATTATGTTTATTTATTTTGTGATAACAAATTTTCTTGTAATAATCTTATCGTTTAGAAGCATTGTACAATAGTATACTCCTTTATCTAAACCCGAAACATTAATTTCTTTTGAATAAATGCCGGCAAGCTGATGTTCTTTATCATAATTAAAAACACATTGCCCGGTTGTATTAAATATTTTAAAAGAAGTAGAAGCTTCTTTACTTATCCTATACATAAGATTAAAATTATCTTTTGCAGGATTAGGATATATAGTAAAATCTGTACCTTTTTCTAAATTATTAAAGTTTGGCACATTAACTAAAGACTGAACAGCAGGGAATGTAATATTATCCAGCCAGGCACAATCACTTCCACTAGATGTATTGACATCTTTATTATAAACCCACGAAATAATATGAGTTCCTGAAGTAATAGGATAAGTAACTTTAGACCAATTGGTCTCACCATCCCATTTATCAACGATAGTTCCATCAATTAAGAATTGCAAATTATCATAATCTACACTTCCACTTGGATCATGTTCGCACGAAACTTTTCTATAAAAAGAAATACTATCATTGGTTAAAACATCTAAAGTAATCTTTAAAGAAGAAGTTTGATTATCCGTAATAACGCCTGACTTAGAACTATATAATCCGGGAGCAACAACTGTATCAGTTGCAATAATCCATGGATGAATATCAGTAGTATCCCAACTAAATTTAGTAAAATTATGTGTTTCGAAATCTTCCATTATTAAACCCACACCATTATTAATAGTTAATTGACTTAAATAAGAATTAGAGTTTGCATTTAAAGTAAGATTATATGAATCTCCAATATTAGCAACATTTGTTGCACTTATAGTATAAGTAACATTGGCACTTGCCCCCTGATTAATTGTATTTAAATTGGAGTTAGGATTAAGAATATTAATAAACCCTGTAGTTGATGTTAAAACAGTATTGGTATTAGCAGCATTACTATGACCAACATTACTTACTTTAAAAGTAACATTTACTGTTTCGCCCGGATCTAATCTTCCATTATGATTTCCGGAAGCATTGTCATTTAATGAAACGTATGATATCTGAAGTAAAGGAGCATTTAATAATATATTTAGGTTATAATTCCAAATATTCCCAGCCTGATCATGTATTGCAAGATTAAAGTTAGCAATATGCTGATCAGGGACAAAAGATTTTACAGTAAATGCAAAAGCACTATCAACTGTTTTAGTATTTTGAGAAGAAATTATACCCCATGTTTTAATACTATCAGTAATTATAACATAAGGATCAAAAGAAGTTAAAACAGCATAAATAGCAGTGTCTCCAGAGTTACCAACGTTCTTCAAATTTACATTTAACTTAATCAATTCACCGAAATCAGCTACTCCATTATGATTACCATTTTGATCAGTTAATTGAGAATTGTTTAAAATAATATAAGGACCTTGAGGGGATGCAACCAGAACAGAGTCAATTTTAGTTTGTCTGTTCTGTTTTGTAACAACAACACTTACATAACCAGGATTAACTATAGGTGCTAAATTTATAATGGCATTACCTGAAGAATCAGCGAGAGCAGCACCATACAAAGTACTGTCTCTGGATATTCCAACATAAGCATAAGGCTCAGTTGTTACATTAAATAATGTACTTCCTAAAGGTAATAGAGGAGAATAGCTTGCTGTTAAAGCTAAAGGTATTTTAAAATAAGGCATTAACGAAGGATCGCCCATCAAATGGTAAATTTCCCAATAATAATGAAACGAATTTGGAGAACCAATGGTTACAGCCAGATTACCTGCTTGAACCATTTGCCCTTGAGTAACATACCATTGCGAAAAAGCTTCATTATGAGTATGCATTATTCTGTCAATTGCACCTAGATTAACAGCATTATAAACAGGATTTGCAGAAACTGCTTTTACACCACAAGCCCAATAATAATCTTCGTCCCAATAGGTACTATTTGAACCTCCAATATAGCCGATAGCTCCTTTATGATATGCTCTTAATAAAGCTTCCCCGAAACAAACCGGATCATCAAACTTATTAGTAAGGCAACAATTACCTATCATTAAAGGATATTTGTTTAAATTCTGTAAAGAAGCAACATCTGAAATCTGAAATGAAGGATCTGCCCAGCCACTTGAACTGCCATGTGCTGTATAATTTGCAAAACCAACACCTGTACTAACATTTTGTATTATTTGCGAAGATGCAGATGAATTTGTTGGATACAAATAAATGTGAGGAACAAAACCTGAGGTAGTATTATAATAGGTGCTTGCCATATAATTTATCTGACCATTACCATTTAATGGGCCATAGTTAGGATCAGAACCAGCAATCAAAACGGTTTCGTTTAAAAAGGATTTATCAGGCATTTCACAACGTTCATATTGTAGCGTTTTCTCTATTTGAGATGCTAAGTCTGTAGTTGTTGATGCTGAAAACCTGCCATAAAATACTTCAGGGAGAAAATCTCCGGTATATTCTGCATAATAAAGATCTGTTGGATGACTTCCTGTAGTACCTGCGAAAGATGGAACTTGAGCAATATCGCCAACAAATAAAATATAAGAAGGTGCAGGATCATTTTCAGTAGCCCCCAGATATAAAGATTGAAGATAGCTTTTTATGTTAGTAGTAGTAGTACCAACAGCAGCATTATCTGTGTAAGCTTCTACAACTTTAAAACCTCTTTTTGTCTGCCATTGTACAAATGGTTTTAAAGTTTGCTTAAACATAGGAGCAGAAACAATAACATATTTAACAGGATATCTCATTTCTGCACTTCTTGTTTGTAGCGGGGTTTTATTGTTTAATAATTTTGATTGAAATGTATTAAATATTGGTGAATAATATTTTTCTTTTTCAGCATTAGTAGCAGTTATATCAGCATTTTCAAATACAATTTCTGTTTCTATATCCGAATAGACTTTAATTGTATTAGTTGATGGATTATATTGAACTGGAGAGATATTTAATCTTGCCATTCTTACACCTCTCATTATTCCAATATCATCAATGGTAACAATTGGGTGACTTAAATATCCTTTTTTAGCATAAGATTTAGAATTTATAATAAGAGGCTTTTTTGTTTGATCGCTTTTAGAAACTGGAGGCTGAGTTGGTATTAATTTACCATTATATCCCAAATCATTTAGATTATAAATTTGAACTTTATAGCTTTTAACTTTTATCTTATAAGTAGCTTTTAATGGAACTTCTATTAAATTTCTTGAAACAGGTAGTAATGGTTCTCCAATCTGTTCAGAAGGAGTATAGCCATCTACATCTAAACGAATAAAACTTCCTTTATCTGTATTTATCTTTTGAGTATTAATTCCCGATAAGGTATTTCTTACAACAAGTTTCTTATCAGTATTCACTTTAACGTTTACTGAAGTTGTAGTTCTTCCGGTTTTAATATTTTGAGCATTAGTAGTGATATAAAAAATGCTTAAAAAGACTCCGAAAATAAGTTTAGTTTTATTCATACTTGATGGTATTAGCTTTATTATGTACTTTTCAATGTATAATTATGTTATAAACAATTCACTTTACAAAATTACTTGCAAAGATAATCATTCCTTGTTAATAACATGTTAATAAGTAAAAAAAATTATTAATCAACCAATATTTCATTTTACATAGATTATAAAACAAAATTATTATTTTCGTGATGATTTTTATATTTATAACCGAAGTCATGGTTTAAATATAAAAGAGAAGAAAAAGCCCAGCATGTTAAATAATATGCAGGGCTTTAATTTTTTAATTCAGATTAAATTAAAACTTTAAGAAATTTCCAGATAATCAAAATAGTTAATATTAATGGTTCTATAACGGATAGAGTGGGTAATCAAATTTT
>CAIWDQ010000632.1 GCA_903911455.1 uncultured bacterium | reverse complement strand
TCATTTGCTTTAAATAATGTCAATTTTGGAAGGGTTTAGTTGAAGATTGGAAGCAATTAGTCAGTTACAGAAAGTAATTAGTTGGTATCTGGAAGCAATTAGTTGGCGTCAGGAGACAAGAATTGATATACGGAAGCAATTAGTTGTATCCAGAACGCCTTAAGTTATATGTAGGAAGAAAATAGTTATAGTTAGGAAGCAATTAGTTGATGTTAGAACTAAAATAGCTGTTGTTTGGAAGCTTTAAGTTGGTGCTAGAAGTGGACTAGTTGATGTCAGAAGTCAATTAGTTGAGAAATCTAGTTTGGAAACTAAGGGGTTAAGGATTTTGTGATTTGACGATATAGCGATTTATAAATTTAAGAAAAGACATATTTTGACACTATTTCTTTAAAAGAAATGTTCAATGAATACCGTAATATCTCAATTGCATTAAAGAATATCTTTATAAAAATAAATACAATATTCATTATTTTTAGAATAATAAGATTAACATAAGATAAAATTTGAATACTGATAAACTTAAATTAAATCTTAAGTGTTAAAGTTCTCTTAATATTATGTTGAAATTGTATTATATTGTCTAAATTTGCTGCTTAATTTTAAATTTAATAATAAAAAGCAGTTCTCAATTGTTTATATCTAAATTATCTTTTTAATAATGAAAAGCAAGATACTACTTATACTAATTATATTTTATACTTTAATACAGCTTAATGTTGTCAATGCTCAGAAAGTTGTATCAGGCAAGAAGTCTGTTGCGCCTTTATTTAAAGATAATTCAACAGTATATTTTAAATTTAAAATTCAGAATAAAAAAGAGATTGAAACACTCACCCGTATCATTTCTATTGACAACGTTAAAGGACTTGAAGTTTATGCTTATGCAACAACCAAACAATTTGCTGACTTCTTAACTTATAATTATCAGTACGAACTTATCTCAGATAATAATTCTATTGATAACACTCTTTTTCCTCCTGAAACAAGAGCAACAACTACCTGGAATTTTTATCCTACTTATGATGCTTATGATACTATAATGACTGCTTTTCAAACAAATTATCCTAATATCTGTAGAAAAATTAATCTTAAGACTCTTACCAGTGGACGAAAACTCCTTTTTTGTAAAATAAGTAAGAATCCTGATATTAAAGAAGCTGAGCCAAGAATATTATATACCTCATCAATGCATGGCAACGAAATTACAGGCTATGTACTGATGCTTCATTTGATTGATTACTTACTTTCTAATTATGGTATTGATCCACGTATTACACGTATGATTGATAGTACTGAGATTTGGATTAATCCTCTGGCTAATCCTGATGGGACTTATCATGCAGGTAATTCTACAGTTTATGGAGCAATTCGTAACAATCAAAATAATGTAGATCTTAACAGAAATTATCCTGATTTTATTGGTGGTCCTCATTCTGATAATTTACCTTATCAACAGGAAACAATGGCATTTATGGGTCTTGCAGATAGTTTAGAATTTACTGAATCTATTAACTTTCATGGAGGATCTCAGGTTTGTAATTACCCTTGGGATGGTAAATATGCTTTTAACCCGGATGATGCCTGGTGGCAATATGTTTGTCGTGCTTATGCTGATACTGTTCATACTTATAGTGGTTCAACTTATTTAGCTGATCTAAACAATGGAATTACAAATGGAGCAGCATGGTATTTGGTTTATGGCGGTCGTCAGGACTATATGAATTATTATCATCATTGCAGGGAATTTACTTTAGAAATAAGTACTACAAAGACTCCTGCTGCATCTCAATTACCTACTTATTGGACCTGGAATTATCCTTCTTTATTAAATTATATTGATGAAGCACAATATGGCATCAGAGGAATTGTTACTGATTCAACTACTGGCTTACCTTTAAGGGCTAAAGTTTACATAAAAGGCCATGATGCTGATAGCACCGAAGTAAATACTTATATGCCAAACGGTAATTATCATCGTCCAGTTTTTGCAGGCAATTATAATGTTACTTATTACGCAAAGGGTTATAGTGCTAAAACGTATAATATTACAGCTATCAACAAACAAGCTGCAACACTTAATGTAAGCTTAAATCCGTTTAAAATAACAGGACCTTCAACAGTTTGTAAAGGACAAAATAATATTGTTTACACTTTAATTCCTATACCTGATACCGCATCATTCACATGGATACTTCCAACAGGATTTACTGGGAGTAGTTCCTCAAATACTATAAATATTAATGTTGCTAATAATGCATTATCCGGAAATATCAAAGTCATAGTTTTAAATAAACTTGGTTATTCGGATACTATCTCTTTAGCTGTAAATACTATTACAATTCCTGATACAGCTGTTAGTATTAATGGTTTTACATCTGTTTTTCAAGGGCAGAATAATGTTACTTATCTTGCGCCATCAATTCCTAATGCCACTACTTATAACTGGACTTTGCCTCTTGGTTTTAGTGGTAGCAGTACCTCAAATAGTATAATTATTAACTTTGCTAATAATGCCCTTCCGGGAAATATAAGTGTTAATGGTATTAATGCCTGTGGTGTTGGTTTATCAAAGACAATACATATTAATACTTTAAAATCATTACAGGTAAAAGCTTTTATTGAAGGCTTCTATAATTCTACAAATGGGAACTTAAATAAAGTTCAGGATGATATTGGTGATCATTTCGGGACTGATACTGTTGATGCTATTAAAATTTGTCTTGCTCAATCTACAACTCCATATCTATTTACTGATACTCTATACGGATTTATTAATACTTCAGGGATTATTAACTTGGGCATTCTCTCAACAAAAATTGACTCAAGTTTTATTGTTATTAAACATAGGAATTCTATTGAAACATGGAGTGCAAATTCTATTTCCTTTAATTCAAATAGTATTTATTATGATTTTACTGATAATATTAATAAAACCTATGGCCCTAATGAGAAGCAGGTTTCATTAAATACTTTTGCAATTTATTCAGGTGATGTTAATCAGGATGGAGTTATAAATATTTTTGATCTCGCTGCAGTATTTGATTATCTTAATGATCAAAATGCACCAGGTGGTTATTTAATAGAAGATATTAATGGTGATAGTGTCGTCAATATTTACGACCTTTCAATGACCTTTGATAACCTTAATTCAGGTATTTCAGTAAGCAACCCAATAATAGGTTTAAAATAAGAAATCTATTTAACTTTCTTCCAGCGAAAAGTATTAATAAGATGATCAATATCCTGTTTAATAAAATCTATTACAGGAGCTAATGAATCATTATTAGGAGCAATATCAAAATACAAAGCGCCACGCAGAAAACTTGATGCACTATCAGTAACTACAAATTGATAAGTTGATGCTACATTAGTCCCTTTTATATCATAAACGATTCCATAAACATGATTTGGCTGATCATAATAAGTTTTCTCTTTGATACCTGTAGCTTTCGCAATATGTTTGTTGGCAAAGTTACGAGCATCTTCAAAGTATCTCCCTAAATCATTATTTACAGTTTTATAACTAATATGTAAAGTAGCATTATATTGTGGATATACTACATTTATCCAGTATTTTTCAGCATTTGAACGATCATCTCTGAATATTTTTGCACTTTTTGAATATTCAAAAGTATATGGAAAAGTAGTATCAAAACTCTGATACGCTTTCTCAGGTAAACTAATACGAAAATAAGTTCTTTCTTTTGGAGTGTAATCATCGTTTCCGCATGCATACATTAATGCAAGAGGAATAATTATGATCAATATATTTTTAAAGTTTAAATGCATTTGAGTTTATTGTATTTTAGTATCAATAGTAGCTTTTATTCGTTTTATTCTGCGATTATCAACGGTTTCAATCTTAAATGTAAAGTCCTTTATTTTGATAATAGCATTCTTTTCAGGTATCTTCCCTTCAATTTCAAGTATCAATCCTGCTAACGATTCTGACTCCCCTTTTATTTCATCAAATATATTTTCTTCAATATTTAATATCTTATAAAAATCCTGAATAGATGTTTTCCCATCAAACATATAATTGTTTTCATCTATTTTGGTGAAGTTGAATTTCTCTGTTTCTATATCAAATTCATCATCTATTTCGCCAACTATCTCTTCAATTATATCTTCTAAAGTAATGATTCCCGAAGTGCCACCATATTCATCTACAACTATTGCAAGATGTATCTTCATATCCTGAAACTCTTTTAAAAGATCATTTATTTTTTTGTTTTCAGGTACAAAAAAAGCAGGTCTTAAAAGAGTATTCCAGTCAAAAGCATCATCTTTATCCATGTGTGGAAGAAGATCTTTAATATAAAGCACTCCCGTCACATTATCAAAGCTCTCGTTATAAACAGGTATACGCGAATAACCTGCATCAAGTATAATTGAAAGTAATTTCTTAAAAGAGCAAGTATTTTCAATTGCAACTACATCAACTCTTGACTTCATGATCTCTTTTACATCAATATCACCAAACTTAACAATACCTTTTAAGATATTCTTTTCCTGATTAGGTGTATTTTCATCAGAAGTAATTTCAATAACATTTGATAGTTCTGAAATTGAAATATCATGTTTCTTACGTTTAAGGCGGGTATCTATCAACGAACTTGACTTCACCAATAAAATACTTAAAGGGTAAAACACACTTATAAAAAATTGAACAGGTTTACTAAAAGCTACAGCTATCTTCAAAGTATTTTGAGTAGCATACACCTTAGGTAATATCTCACCAAATAGCAGTATTAAAGCAGTAATAATGATAGCCTGAAGTATAAAAACCATCAACGGGTGTTGAATGATATCAAACATAGTGCTCACAATAAAAGTAGATATAATCACTACTCCCACATTAATAAAATTGATAGTAATTACCAGAGTTGCGAGTAATAGTTTTGGGCGTTCCAGTAAATGAAGAACATCTTTATATCTGATATCATTACCCGATTTAAGTTCATTAATATCATTAGGATTTAACGAAAAGAAAGCTATTTCCGAACTTGATATAAAAGCCGACAACAATAATAAAACTATTATTGCAAATATATTTAGTACGATACTAAACGAAAAAGTTTTGATGATAGCTGCAATAAATGCTGCTACTATCATCAAAACCTGTGTGTGTAATATACTTTCCAATAATATTAAATTTTTAACAAGGGATTCCCAACAAACTCCTATAGATGTTATATAAAAGAGAATGAGATCCCAAAATAATCTTAATTAAATTTAGAATGGAAGATCGTCTTCCGGTTCCGAAAGATTAATAGGTGAAGTATCTACTGATGAACTTCTAAATGGTTCTGGAGGTGGTGCGATATCAGAATCTCTTCTTGAATCTAACATCATTAAATTATCCCCAAATATTTCAGTAATATATCTCTTATTACCATCTTTATCATCGTAAGAACTAGTTTTTATTTTCCCTTCAATATAAACTTTACTTCCTTTACGAAGATATTTTTCTGCTACTTCAGCAATACCTCTCCATAAAACAATATTATGCCAATCAGTGACATCTACTTTATTCCCATCTTTCCCTTTGTAACTTTCTGTTGTTGCAAGCGAGAACTTTGCTCTTTTAATACCACTTTCGGTAGTAAAAATTTCAGGATCTTTTCCTAAGTTTCCAATTAGGATAACTTTGTTAACTCCAGCCATTTTGTTTATTTATTATTTGTGAAATTTAATTA
>CAIWDQ010000631.1 GCA_903911455.1 uncultured bacterium | reverse complement strand
GCTTTCTTTAGTAAAGACGAAATCTTAGCTGCTGCTTACGAACATAATAAACTTATTTTTTATGTTCAATTATTTGTAGCAGGTTTAACAGCTTTCTATATGTTCCGTTTATATTTCAGAGTTTTCTGGAATACTGAACCACATTATCATCATACTCCACATGAAGCACCTTGGGTAATGCTAGTTCCATTAGTTTTCTTAGCTATTGCTTCTATTGTAACAGGGTATATTCCTTTCAGTAAATTTGTTTCATCTGATTTTACTCCGTTTGAAACTCATATTGAATGGCTAGAAGTTGCAGGTCCTTCAATTGCTGTTGGTTTAATTGGTATTATTATTGCTTTTGTTATGTACAAGAAAGAAACTGATATTCCAGATCGCATATCATCTGCTTTAAAAGGATTTTATCGTGCAGCATTTAACAAATTCTATTTTGATGAGATTTATCTTTTTGTAACCAAAAAAATAATCTTCAGATATATTTCAGCACCTGTAGCATGGTTCGACAGACATGTTGTAGATGGCTCAATGAATGGTATTGCCTGGGTTACCAATTATTCTTCAAATAAGATTAAAGGATTTCAATCAGGACAAGTACAACAATATGCTTTTGTTTTTATTTCGGGAGCAATATTACTTAGTGTAGTTTTTATTTATTTATTCTCACGTTAAACTATAGGATCAATGGATATATTATCATTTTTTGTAATAATTCCGGTACTTACAGTTTTAGGTATCGTTATGTGCAGAGACAACAAACATGTTAGAATTGTTTCTGCAATTGGTATGGGTATTCAATTGATACTCGCTGCTGTTCTTATATTCTCATTTTTAGCCGAAAGAAAAGCAGGTAACACATCTGCATTCTTATATATGGCAGATCATATGTGGTATAAGTCGTTAAATATTCATTATCTTGTAGGAGTTGATGGTATTTCTGTTGCAATGATCGGTCTTACTGCTATTGTAGTATTTGCCGGGATATTTGCTTCATGGGAAGTTACTTATTTACCAAAAGAATTCTTTATATCATTAATATTATTATCATCTGGAGTATTTGGATTCTTCATTTCATTAGACATATTTACTATGTTCTTATTTTATGAAGTTGCTGTAATTCCTATGTATTTATTAATTGGGATTTGGGGAACAGGACCTAAAGAGTATTCAGCAATGAAACTTACTTTAATGTTAATGGGAGGTTCTGCTTTATTAATGGTTGGCTTACTTGGGATATATGTTAATTCAGCTCCTAATGGAGGTCAATTAACATTTAATATTATGGAAATTGCTAAAGTACATATTCCAATAGCTGCACAGCGAATGTTTTTTCCTATGACATTTATTGGCTTTGGTGTATTAGGGGCTTTATTCCCATTCCATACTTGGTCACCTGACGGTCATGCCTCTGCTCCTACTGCTGTTTCGATGTTACATGCAGGTGTTCTTATGAAATTAGGAGGCTACGGATGTTTCAGAATTGCTATTTATTTATTACCTGAAGCAGCTCATGAATTATCATGGATATTTATCATCTTAACAGCTACCAGCGTTGTTTACGGAGCTTTTGGTGCTATTGTACAAAAAGATTTAAAATACATCAATGCTTACTCATCAGTTAGTCATTGCGGTTTGGTTTTATTTGCAGTATTAATGATGAATAAGACAGCAATGGATGGAGCAGTTTTACAAATGATCTCACACGGTTTGATGACAGCACTTTTCTTCGCCTTAATTGGTATGATTTATGGCAGAACGCATACTCGTATGATTAACGAGATGGGTGGTTTGATGAAAGTAATACCTTTCCTCGGTGTAGTTTATGTTATCGCAGGTTTGGCTTCATTAGGTTTACCTGGGTTAAGTGGTTTCGTTGCTGAGATGACAGTTTTCTTTGGTGCGTTCCAGCATGTAGATGTTTTCCACAGAGTAGTAACAATAGTTGCGGTTTCTTCAATTGTTATCACTGCGGTGTATATCTTACGTGTAGTTGGTGCATTGCTATTAGGACCAATCAAAAACGATCATTATCTGGAATTAACAGATGCTAAATGGTATGAAAGATTATCAACAATCACTTTATTACTTGCAATAGCAGGTATAGGTATGGCTCCATTATGGTTATCAAATATTATTGGGGATAGTTTAACTCCAATCATTGAGAAAATTTCAATGATAATTCCCGGTTAATTAATTAAAATTAATATAGTACAGCATATATACTGACAATATGAATTTAGAAAGTTTTTTAATGATGCGACATGAATTAGTGCTTACAGCGGTAACACTTATTCTTTTAATTGCTGAGCTTTCTTATGGCGACAACAGCAAGCATAAAATTATACCTATAGCACTTATTCTTTTTGGAATAAATATGGTAGTTGGATTTCTTCCTATAGCACATGGAAGGTTATTCGGAGGAATGTATATTATTAGCAATACAACATGGTTGATGAAGAATATTCTAAACTCAGGTGTATTTGTTATATTATTACAAGCAGACAAATGGCTGCGTCAGGAAGAGAACAATATAAAGATAAGTGAGTTTTATCTCTTATTATTCTCAACTTTACTAGGAATGCAATTCATGGTATCTTCAGGTAGTTTCCTTATGTTATATCTTGGATTAGAACTTGCTACTATACCAATGGCAGCACTTGCAGCTTACGATCGTAACCGTTATAAATCAGCTGAAGCTGGTGTTAAACTTATACTATCTGCAGCTATGTCATCAGCAGTATTGTTGTTTGGTATCTCGATGATTTATGGAACTACAGGCTCAACTTACTTTACTACAATCTCTAATTGTTATTCGAATTCTGCATTGCAAACAATGGCTTTTATCTTCTTCTTTTCAGGAATGGCATTTAAAATTTCATTAGTACCTTTCCACTTATGGACAGCCGATGTTTATGAAGGTGCACCTGTAAATGTCACCTCGTATTTATCTGTTATTTCAAAAGGAGCTTCTGTATTTATTTTAACTATAGTTTTATTTACAGTATTCCATAATATAGCTTTTATATGGAAACCATTGTTGTATACAATTGCTGTAGCAACTATGACTATTGGTAACTTATTTGCTATTCGCCAACAGAATCTGAAACGTTTCCTTGCTTTCTCTTCTATAGCACAGGCAGGTTTTATATTACTTGGTATTATCGGGGCTAATCAGGCAGGTATGGCCTCAGCAATATATTTTGTATTCATTTATATCTTCTCTAATCTTGCAGCCTTCGGTGTAGTTTCGGTAATATATTATCATACCGGAAAAGAACATATTGATGAATACAATGGATTATATGCTACCAATCCTAAGCTTGTTTGGGTAATGACTATTGCTTTATTCTCTTTAGCAGGCATTCCACCGGTTGCAGGTTTCTTTGGTAAATTCTATTTATTTATCTCGGCTGCACAGGCAGGTTATTTCTGGTTAGTATTTATTGCTGTTTTAAATGCTACCATATCTTTATACTATTATTTATTAGTAGTGAAAGCAATGTTTATTAATAAAAGTGATACTCCAATTCCTTTTTTCAAAAGTGATGTTCCTGCAAAAGCAGCAATGTTAATTTGTATGATTGGTTTATTCACAGTTGGATTTGCAGCTATTATCTACGAATTTATACGTTCTTCTAGTTTCGGAATGTAACAAAATAAATCTCTTTAATTTAAAAGCCCTGCATATTATCTAAGTATGCAGGGCTTTTACTTTTGTACTATGAATGATATTATGTATGATTTTTATATTTATAATCGAATATCGGGTTTAAATATTATAGAGAAGAAGCCGAGGTGTGTAGCTTAAGCTGCATATTGTTTATTTATTGTTTTCATCCCTTTTTATTTTGTTTTATTGCCGTAGCGTTTTTATTCCTTTATTGTTTTAAACTAACTAATCATTACCACATTTATAACCACCAAAAGGACCCAAATCGAATCCAAATTCCTTATCAAAAATTTCTAATATATTGGTCAT
>CAIWDQ010000630.1 GCA_903911455.1 uncultured bacterium | reverse complement strand
TGCTTTTGATTCTGAAAAAATTGCATTTATATCTTATAATGAAATTCACGATATATTTTAACAAAATTATTTTAATTGGAGTGTAGCACCTTCAAACCACGACACTAAAGAATTTCAACAAGTATATGAAACTGTAAAAACTATTATTGAAAATAGTTCTTTGCTTTTCTCTTTTGATAATGATGATAAAGAATTACATGAATTTATAAAAAGTAACTTTATAATTGGTAAGTCTAGTACTTCTAAAATAAAGATTGATAAAAATAACTTTATAGTTATTTATAACAAATGGCTTTTAACTGTAAAACCAACTATTGCTTTAAGATGGGATTTGATAAAAAAAGATAAAAGTTTAATTGATGGTGATTTTTATTTAGCCGATTTATTGTCGTTTGAGAATGAAAGTTTAAAAGAAAAGCTTTATGTCTATTTAAAAAAGGATCATTACGAATTGGAACGAATTTTGGACGAAATGGGTATGTTTGCAGTTAAAAGAGCTTTTTTTACAGATAATCAAAAAGCCCATATTCAGTTTTGGAACAAATATGAAAGACCTCCTAAAGAAGAATATTGGGATTATATTGTTGAACGTAGAGATTTATTAGTACCCCAAGATGTAAGAGAACGAAAAGGAAGTTTTTTTACACCACAAGTTTGGGTAGAGCTTTCACAAAAATATATTGCAGATGTATTGGGCGAAAATTGGCAAGATGAATATTATATTTGGGATTGTGCTTCAGGAACAGGAAACCTACTGGCAGGATTAACCAACAAATATCATATATGGGCTTCTACATTAGATACACAAGATGTAGATGTAATGCATGAACGTATTGAAACAATGAATAAAAATTCAATAAAAGGAGATGGTTCCAATTTACTTCACGACCATGTGTTTCAATTTGATTTTTTGAATGATGAATTCAATAAACTACCCCAAGGATTGCAAGATATTATCAACAATCCTGAAAAGCGAAAGAAATTAGTTATGTTTATTAATCCACCTTATGCGGAAGTATCAAGTATTGGTGTTAAAGGAAAGGCAGGTGTAAATCAATCTAAAGTACACGATAAATATTCTGATAAATTGGGTACTGCTGCTAGAGAAATTTATATTATGTTCTTTGCTAGGATCTACTCGGAAATTAATGGTTGTATTCTTGCAGAATTTTCAAAGTTAAAAGCTTTACAGGGATCTGCATTTGACGAATTTAGAAATTTCTTTAAGTCTAATTTGTTAAAATCATTTGTTGTACCTGCAAACACATTTGACAATGTTACAGGTAACTTCCCTATCGGATTTAAAATTTGGGACACAGCAATTATTAATAAATTTAGTAGCACAATTTCTGAAATATATAATGAAAAAAGTGTTTTTATTGGACACAAAACTATTAATGTTACAAATCAAAGTGATTTTATTAATAAATGGATTACAAAATATAAAACGTTAAACGAAAATAATTTTATTGGTTTTCTTGCAGGAACAAACGGTAATGACTTTCAACAAAATGTTATTGTCTATATTCTAAATAAAAAGGAACAAATGGCAAACCCAAGAGGTATTTGGATTAGCAAAGAGAACTTAATTCAAGTTTCTATTTATAATACTGTTAGAAAGTGTATAGAACAAACTTGGTTAAATGATCGAGACCAATTTTTATATCCAAATGATGGTTGGGAAATAGATGTCGAATTTCAAAATGATTGCTTGACTTATACATTATTTAGCAATAATATTCAATCACAATATGGCCCTAATCATTGGATACCTTTTACTGAATATGAAGTTGCTTCTCATGAAAAGTTTGATAGTGACTTTATGAGTAAATTCATTAAAGGCAAAATAAATAAAGATGAAAAATCAATTGATATTTTTTCAATTTTGTTAGAACCTAAAGCACACTATGAAGTACCATTAAAGTTTTCAAACGAAGCAACCGAAGTTTTTAATGCAGGTCGTGAGTTATGGAAATATTATCATGCACAACCCGAATGTAATGTTAATGCTTCCTTATATGATATTAGAGAACATTTTCAAGGTAGAAACGAAGCTGGAAAGATGAATAACAAAAGCGAAGATGAACAATATATGAAACTAATAACTGAACTAAGAGATAGTTTGAAAGTTTTAGCAAAAAAGATAGAACCAAAGGTTTATGAATATGGCTTTTTGAAAGTGTAAATAAATAATATGCAGTTTGTGAGTGTGGAGTATTTTAAACATTAGTTGAACTTAAAAATTAACTTATGGTAAATAATTATAATAATATATCAAAAGAATATGGAGTTTTAACTGAGAGGATAAAAGAGAATCTTCCATTAAAAGCTTATCCGGTACCCGAATTCGTAGAGGGATTCAAAAAAACCGGAAATCAAATTACATTAAAAACAGAAATGAAAATTATAAATGTTCATAATGGTGGAGAATTGATAGGTATTTTATGTACAGCATTATTAAATAATGGACTAAAAATCTCTTGTTCATTGACACATTTAGATTTTCCTACATCAACAATACTATATAATGAGATTACAGCCTATCAAATAAAACGTATTGCAAGAGTAAAAATAATAATGGCGGCACAACATAATTAATTATAAACAAAGGCAGCACTTAGACTAATTTCACAATATTTTAAATCGTAAAAAACATGGGAATAATTAAAGAACCTAAAGATGTTGATTTCACAGTTCAATCAGAACCTTGGACTGAAGAAGAATTAAAAGATTTTAGAGAAATAATGAAAGAATTGAAAGAGAAAAATTCTAAAAGAATAATTCAAACTTCAATATCAAAAAAGAAAGTGGGAGCTTAATCAGGAGCTTTCCAATTTTTATTTATATTTAAACCCTGCACCGACCTCTCCTAAATCCTCTCCAAAGGAGAGGACTTAAAAACATTCAGGTATTAATAAAGATTAGATTATATCAAAGATAAATTGTCTTTCTTCTTTTCATTTATATTTAAACCTTGTCTTCGGTTATAAATATAATAATCATCAAAACGCTTCGGCTTCGCTCAGCGACCGTCAATATATTGGATGAAAGTTTAAGAATGGGATTGCGGGTCAAGCCCGCAATGACGACGAGGTGAATCACCAAATCACCAAATCACCAAATCACCAAATCACCAAATCACTATATCGCCAAATTTTTTTGAACATAATTTAGTTGATAAATATTAGTGAATATATCCCATATTTTGGTTTAGAATACTTAACTTTGCCGAAAATTAAATCTAATGGTTACAGATTATACTGAAGATAGTATTCGTTCGCTTGTATGGAACGAGCACATTCGTTTGCGCCCCGGTATGTATATCGGCAAGTTGGGTGATGGCGCCTCACAGGATGATGGTATTTATGTTTTGGTGAAGGAAACAATAGATAATGCTATTGATGAATTTGTAATGGGCTTTGGCCGACTTATTGAAGTTGAGATAAAAGAACAGACTGTTAGGATTCGCGATTATGGTAGGGGTATTCCTTTGGGTAAGATTATTGAATGTGTGGCTTCTATAAATACCGGCGCTAAGTACGACTCTAATGTTTTTAAAAAAGCTGTTGGTTTAAATGGTGTGGGTACTAAGGCTGTAAATGCAATGTCATCTGATTTCAGAGTTCAGGCTATAAGGGATTTTAAGACTAAGACTGTAGATTTTAAAAAAGGTGTTTTATTTCACGACAGTGGTATTGAGAAAACTGATTTAAAGGATGGTACTATTATAACTTTTACACCTGATGAAGAAGTGTTTGGGCATTATCATTTTATATTGGAATATATTGAAAAGATGCTCTGGAATTATGCTTTTCTTAACAATGGTTTGATAATTAACTTTAATGGTACTAAGATAACTGCTAAAAACGGATTGCATGATCTGCTTGAAAATAACATCAACGGTACAACTCTTTATCCTATCATTTATTTAAAAGAAGGCGACTTTGAATTTGCTTTTACACATAGTTCAACTCAATATATTGAAGATTATTATTCTTTCGTTAACGGACAACATACTACTCAGGGGGGCACGCATCAGGCTGCTTTCAGAGAAGCTATCGTAAAGACTGTTCGCGAATTCTTTAAAAAGGATTTTGAGCCTAGTGATATCCGTAGTTCTATAGTTGCTGCTATTAGTCTTAAGATTCAGGAACCTGTATTTGAATCTCAGACCAAAACTAAACTTGGTTCTATACTTATTGAGCCTAACGGACAGACGGTGAGGAATTATATTATGGATATTGTTAAACGTAACCTTGACAATTATCTTCATATTAACACCGAATCAACCGAAGCTCTTTATCGTAAGATACTGGCTTCAGAAAAAGAACGTAAAGACTTGGCCAATATCAAAAAAGCGGCAAGAGATAGTGCCAAAAAGGTGAGTCTTCATAATAAGAAACTAAGAGATTGCCGTTTGCATTACAACAGCAATGATGAGCGCAGACTGGAAACTACTCTTTTTATTACTGAAGGTGATTCGGCGAGTGGTTCTATCACAAAATCAAGAGATGTTAATACTCAGGCTGTGTTTAGTTTGAAGGGGAAGCCTTTGAATTGTTTTAGTATGACAAAGAAAGTTGTATACGAAAACGAAGAGTTTAATTTGTTGCAGGCTGCACTTAATATAGATGAGGATATTGATAATTTGCGTTATAATAATATTGTAATAGCTACTGATGCTGATGTTGATGGGATGCATATTCGTTTGTTGATGCTTACTTTCTTTCTTCAGTTTTTCCCTGATCTTGTAAAGGCCGGGCATATTTATATTCTGCAAACTCCTTTGTTTAGATGCAGAAACAAACAAAAGACTTTTTATTGTTATTCGGAAGAAGAACGTGTGAATGCTTTGAAACAATTGGGTGCTAATCCTGAGATTACAAGGTTTAAAGGTTTAGGTGAGATTTCTCCAGATGAATTCAGAAACTTTATAGGTTCTCAGATTCGCCTTGAACCCGTGATACTTCATAAAGATTCTTCTATATTAGAGATTCTTTCTTTCTATATGGGTAAGAATACTCCGGATCGTCAGAATTTTATAATTGATAATTTGCGTGTAGAGGAAGATATTGTTGAGCCGAATACTAAAGTGGCTTAAGATAATTATGAGTTATGAATTATGAATTATGAATTATGAATT
>CAIWDQ010000629.1 GCA_903911455.1 uncultured bacterium | reverse complement strand
GGCAGTGCCTGATTCAACTGTATATTATTGGAGAGCTAAATTAAATAATAAAAATGATGTTTGGCAAGTACGTTCCTTTACATTTATTAATAAAAGCCCTGATGGATGGTCTCAAAGTGATTGGGGGCAATATAAATTAAATTTCGTGTTCTTGTTATCGCAACATAAAGTAGATTTATTTCTTCATTTAATTTTGATGAATTATTATCATTATCTTGATTACTATTTAATTGTTTCTCTAATTTTTCTTCTGTAATAAAATCATTTACAATTTGTACTGCATCATATTCCATTCCTTTACTACGATGAACTGTTGAGAATATCATATCAGCATTTCCTTTTTCGTCATTTTCAACATGCTTATCTTTAATCGTTTTAATGATGTCAGGAATCCTGTTCCCATATTTCTTTACAATTTCAATCATCATTCCAAGTTCAATATCACCGGTTTTATCAATATAATCTTTCAACTCATTTATATCTTTCATCCCTTTGATTAACTTATCTTTAATTAATCTTTGTTTGCAATTATATAAATTTAAAACATCATAAAGCGAAGCTCCATCATTTGCATAAGTATAAGAGTTGATATTGCCTTCAAAATAAATATTTTTAATTGACTTCTTTTCTGAGATATATTCAATAGCCTTAAATAACAACCCAACATTTGTTCTTGCTATAACTGCTTTAACTTTATTAGTTTTAGCTACACCATTACCTGTGATTATAGGTTGATCATATTCATATAGATGATTTTTCCAATTCAGAATTTCTTTTGCCAGATTAGCAATGTCTTGATTAAACCGAAAACTTGTTGAAAGAGTATAAGTTTTATAATTAGCTTTTTCTAAAGAGTTAACTGCATGCCGCCAACCATAAATCTGTTGATGAGTATCTCCAACTATAACTTTTGTTGCCTTTTGTTTAAAAATAATGTCAAGCATTGCAGGTGAGGCATCCTGACCTTCATCAAATAAAATATAATCATAATTTAAGATTGGATTTGATAATTGAAATTTCTTTAAATAAAAGTTGTGAGTAATGTCAATTTCACCCTTGTCCATTTTATCATAGAGTATTTGAGTTTGGTTTTCAATGTATTTATAAAAAGTAGTAACAAAAGCTTTAGCTTTGCTATCCTTAACAATATCAAGATAATTGACTTCATGAACACTATTTTTATCACTATTACAAAAATAGGAAAAGAATTTATTAATATGATTAGCAACAATAAACTCAAATAGTTTCTCCCCGTTTCCATGTAGCTTAAGTATTTCTGCAATCTCTTGAATTTTATAATCTTGAGAAATAACTTTATAATCATTAGTAAAAACAATATGACGATACGCAAGAGAATGAGCAGTTTCTATCTTTACATTAGAAAGTCCTTTATCTGCAAACTTTTTAATAGCGTCAATTTTCACAGATTTATTGAATGCAAGATAAAGTATTTTACTGTTTTTAGGACGCGATTTTGCATATTCAATTATAGTTGTAGTCTTTCCCGAACCAGCCACAGCATTTATCTTAATATTACCACTTGAGTTAATAATATCAATTTGTTCTTCTGTCAATTCCATTTATTTCTTTATTATAGTATGATTTATAATGTAATTATACTTTAACATAACATATTAAAACCTATCTTAGAGTACTCTTTTTAAGTTGTCAAAGTTAGTTCATTTCTATGGTTAAATTTCATTTATTATTTTTTATAATTTTGAGAAGGTAATAAGGTTTGGTTTTGTGGGTTGTTTGCAATGCTACTAAGTTTAAAGAACAGCTTAAAATAAGGTTTAAAATAACACCCATTTGTCATAATCGTCCCATAAGTCCCATTTTTATTTCACAATACTTACACATTGCCAACATTGTCTCAATGTCCACCTGTAATCTAAGTATCACCAAACTTGCCTACCGAAAGGGAGGTCTCAATATCACCAAATCACTAAATACTCCTTAGGAGATAAATATCAATAGAAATACTATCTGCTCTTTATACTTTTATCATCAAATAAAAAATAATATTGATTCAATTAATAACTTTTATAAATTTGCACAATTAATTTTACCTAAATTTAAAATCAATATTGACATGGAATTAACTAAAAGTGAGAAGAGAATTTGTCGTGAAATAATTGAGAGAGGTTTGCAAAATGAATTTATAGAGGGATTGTCGAAAGCAGATAAAATATTAAAAGATTGGGAAAATAATAAAAAGGATAATAGGGACTCATATCATGCCTTATACAAACAAATCACAAATTTCGATAAACATATTGCCAAAAGATACGATTGCATTAGAGGTTCGGATTATCTATTTATAATTGGAGCCCAATTGCACGATGGCATTATTTCAGAAGATGATTTAAAAGAATTTTCGGAAGAGAAAATTGCAGCAATAAAAATGATAGCAGATTATTAAAGAAAATTTACATTAATTACTCGATAAAAATGGAAAAACAATATAACAATTACGATTATCAATTAACTAGTGACTCATCTTTTTTGAGCCAAAGATTTGGAAACACACCCGAACTTGTCGCTATGTTTGAGGATTTGATGCAAGAAATTCATAATAAAAAAAATAAAAAAATAATTGACAAACTTAATTCTCTTATCCTTAAATATCCAAATTCGCCACAATTAAAAAATTTTTTATCAGTAGCTTTTTACGTAAGTGGTAATTATGCTAAATCCGTCGAAGTTAATAATTGGATACTTACCGAGCATCCCGATTATTTATTTGCCATTCTTAATAAAGCGAATGAGTATATTAATAATGATGAACCTGAAAGAGTTCCTGAAATTTTAGGTGATGCGATGGAATTAAAAGCTTTGTATCCTGATAGAGATTTATTTCATATTGGTGAATTTACAGGATTTTACAAAACAGTTATCAGATACTATATCAGTGTAAATAATATTGAATTAGCTGAGAACAGATACGAAATATTAAAAGAATTAGCTCCCGACCATCAAGATACAGAAATGGCTTTTTCTTTTATTTTTGAATATTTGAATAAGAAAGGGGCAGAACGTTGGGAAGAAGAAAATAAGAAAAGAATTAGCCCTGCAAATTTAAAACCATTGCCTGTTACAAAAAAACATAAAGAGCCCCAATTTAATCATTCCGAGATATCTGATTTATATAAATACGGCTTTCATATTCCACGCAATATTTTTACTGATATTTTAGAATTACCTCGTCAGACATTAATTCAAGATTTGGAGAATATTTTGATTGATGCTGTCGACAGATACGATTATTTTCTTGAAAATGGTTGGGATGAAGAAACAAGTAGTTTTGCATTGCATGCTATCTTTTTATTAAAAGAGCTTAATGCAGAAGATAGTTTACAAAATATATATTCATTCTTAGAATACGACCGCGAATTTTTGGATTTTTTTATAGGTGATCATATTACTACAACTCTTTGGCAATGTTTTTATACTTTAGGTTTCAATCAAACTGATTTACTCAAACAATTTTTGTTAAAATCTGGTGTAGATACTTATGTTAAAACCTCAATTTCAGAAGCTATTTGCCAAATGGTGCTTTATAATCCTGAAAAAAAGGAAGAAGTACTAGCCGTTTACACAGATGTTTATAATGTATTTTTAAATTCAAATATTGAAGATAATCTAATTGATACCGATTTCTTAGGTTTATCAATAGGTGATACAATTGATTGTGATTTAAAAGAATTGCTTCCTATTATCCAACAACTTTATGAAAAAGGATACGTAGCCTTAGGTATAAATGGTGATTATGAAGCAGTAGCAAGAGAATTTAATAGATTAATAAAAAGAGATTATAAAAAAGATTTATTTAATATATTTGAAATATATGATGATGTAATTACGAGCTGGGCTGGGTATAAAGAAGACTATAACGACACTCAAAGCTATAAACCTTTAATACCACAACAGGCTGTATCTAATAAAATTGGTAGAAACGAACCTTGCCCTTGTGGCAGTGGTAAAAAATACAAAAAATGCTGCATGGATAAAGATTAAGGTTAATCTGATTTAATTTTAATATTACTTGTTTTGTGTAAATCTTAATAGAAAACAAACTAAAGTTTTCTTATTAATTTCCTTTTTCAAATTAATTAACCTTATTAGCTCAAGCAATGCTACTAAAGTTAAAAACCAGTTTGGAAGAAGGTTTAAAAATAACACCCATTTATCCTAATTGGCTCAATTGTCCAACTATATTTATTTTCCAAATTATTAATATACTTTTTTAAGATAAACTCCATTTTTAAATAACTAGCTTTATACAAGCGATGTATACAGCTCTGGTATCAATTATTATGAAAGTGACATCAATTATTTCGAAAATGGCAACGATTATTATGAAAATGGCATCAATTATTATGAAAGTGGTATAAATTATTACGAAAGTGGTATGAATTAGATTAGTTTTGAAACCAATTATTACAATTTAGCATACATTATTACGATAGTGGCATCAATTATTACGAAGTTGGCATCAATTATTATGAAGTTGGCATCAATTATTTGGTTTTGGAAGCAATTATTTTAAGTTGGCAGTCATTATTACGAACTTGGCAGCAATTATTATGAAACTGGCAGCAATTATTGGAGTTGGTGTACCCATTATTTGTATCTGTTAGCAAATTATTTTGGTGTGTATAGTTATTATTGGTGTCCGTTTTTAAATTATTTGAGTTGGTGAGGACATTATTAGGATCTATTTTTAATTAAATTGTATTTACCCTTACATGAATTGTATTTGTTAAGCTTTGAATTGCATATAGTATGATATAAAATATAGGCATGACCTTTCGTCACCTTGTTCTGCCTTTGCATCACCAAGTTCTTTTCGGGCTAATGCTATTCATTCAATACTAAGTATTATTCATACTAACTTAAATACTAATAGAATGTACGTCCAAATTATTTTTCTAAATATTATTTTTTGTGTTAGAATGTTTAAATTCTATAGTAAAATTATGTAGATTATTCTCGTAATCATAACTTACCCCAAAATCATAAACCTCACAAATTTTTTGCACAATTGACAACCCCAAACCTAAAGATTCAGGAGAAGAAGACTGCTTATGAAATCTTTCAAAGATAGTTTCCTTATCAACTTTAAGTTCATTCCCCGTATTAGAGACCTTAATAGATTTTTGATTACAATTAATAATCAAATCACCACCCTTAAGATTATGCCTGATTGCATTTCTAATTAAATTAGACAAGAGAACATCCGCTAAATACGGATTCATTTTAAGAATAATAGCATCTTCAAAATGTTTATCAACATGTATTTCTTTTGATTCAATCAAATCCTCTAAATTATCAAGTTGATTATTTATCAAAGCCACAGGATCAACATTAGTTGACTCAGGAAACTGTCTGTTTTCAATCTTTGCAAGTAAAAGTAAGGTTTTATTTAGTTTAGATAACCTGTTTGAAGCCTCATAAGCATCAGCAACAGCCTTCAATTGCTTCTCATCAAGATTATCCGACTGCAACAACACCTCCATTTTAGCATTAATAATTGCCAATGGTGTTTGTATTTCATGTGAAGCATTCTCAGTATATTCCTTCATGTTGAGAAAATCCTTATTAATCCTGTTAGTCATCTTAATAAGCCCATGATTCAAATCATCAAACTCCTTAACCTCTGATTGCTCCAACGTAAATTCATTATGCGAATTAATATCGTAATTATTAACTTTATCAATAGTATCATAAAATACATTCCAGGCTTTTAACGAGGTATGTCTAACCATTATCAGCAATGAAATGATTATTAAAAACACTACAAAAGTCATGATTAAAAATACTCTCACAATAAGATTATCGGTTTCTTCTAATGATTTATAAATTTGCACATAAAAATCATTATTATTAAAGTTTGCCACAAATCCCAATTGACGAAAAGGAACAAATTTATTCTCTTTATGAACATAAAATATAGTATCATAAAAGTTCAACTGTGGAGTTTTAATACTTTTAAGAGGAGTTATAACTACTTTCTCATTTTGATTGGGAGGTGTATAAACGGAAGCATGAGCCGGTAGTAATTGATTCAAAATACTGCTTTTCCTTTTCTCCAATTCAATATTTATATTTTGATTAACCTGATATCTTAGCAAATAATAAAAAGCAACAGTTCCAAAAAGAAACACAAATAAAGTTACCGATAGATAATTAAGACTAGTTTTAGTAAGTAATTTCATAAACTAATATTGAGTTAAATCAAATTTATAACCTAATCCATAAACAGTTTTAATATAATCTGTACAACCTTCTTTCAACAATTTATTTCTAAGATTTTTGATATGAGTATAGATAAAATCAAACGAATCGGCAGTATCCATATAATCACCCCAAAGATGCTCAGCCAAACTTGATTTAGTAATAACTTTATTTTTATTAGATATAAAGAAAACCAATAATTCAAATTCTTTACGAGTAAGTTTAAGTTCTTTATCATTTACAAATACCGCATGATCACTTGGTATAAGTTTTATTTCATTTATTATAATATGATCATTACCACTAAAATTAATCCTTCTGTTTATAGATTTTAGATGTGCATTCAATTCAGCCAGATGAAAAGGTTTTGTAAGATAATTATCAGCACCAATTTCAAGACCTTCAATTCTATTTTCAAGAGAATTCCTTGCTGAGATAATAATAATACCAACTGGTTTAGAACTCTTTTTAATATGTTTAATAATATCCAAACCACTCCCATCAGGTAAATTAATATCAACAACTATGCAATCGTAATCAAAGGATTCAATCTTATCAATTGCATCAATATAAGTATAAACTGCTTCGCAGATATGCCCTTCCTCATACAGATAATCAACAATTGAGTCAGTTAAAGTTTTCTCATCCTCTATTATAAGAATCTTCATTTATTTGAATTGAGATATTTATTTATAAAAATAATTATTTGCAAAGGTACTTACTTTTTTAATAAGTCGTCATAACATTAAATAAAAAAGGCTGCCTCGTAATGAGACAGCCTTTTTTATATTTAAAAATTGAGAAAAATCTTAGTATCCTGAGTCTATTAATTTTTGTATTGAATTTGTTAAAAGAGCTGTAATATATTTAGTATTATGAATACCTAAACTGTATTCTCTTAAAGCAAATTGGAAGTTAATGATAGCGCCCATATGTACAAACTTCATTGTAGGTAATTTCTTTTTACCAGTTGGAACTGTAGAAGAAGTAACCCAATATCCATTAGGATTTGAACCTGTTGGAGAATCATAGATATCTAAATAACCATCATAGTTTTTAGAAGAAACTCCTAACCATAAGTTAGTAATTGCACCAGAAGTTGAAGTAGCATCTACGTGAAGAATTGGGTGAACACCATCACCTAATTTGTTAATATGAACTGCTAATGTATCAAGTAAAGCTTTTACAGTAGCTCTAGTTGTAGTAAATCTACCACCTGAAACAGCACTCATTGCATCAGTACCACTATGGCAATTAGAATTGTTACATCCTTTGAAATTCCATGAAGAACCTGAAGTTAAACCTGCATTTAAGTTATTCTGATTTCTTACTCTAAAAGAGTGACCACCAGCTTGACCAGTTACAGGAGCCATATGACAATCCTGACAAGTAGCAACAGTAGTATGTTTTGAATTGGTATATTGTAAATATCCTGATGTTCCAGTGAATTCAATACCACCTAAACCAGCATAAACAGCACTAACTACACCATAATGATTATGAGTTCTGTAAGAAGGAACTAACCAATATTGTGTTGCACCTGTTGTAGAATCCCATAAAATAGTATTAGGGAAATTCTTTAAAGAATCGTAAGGGAATAATCTTCCATCACCACCAGCGATACCAGATGTTCCAACTGTTAATGGACGAGGTTGATGACATTTAGCACATAAATGACTGATTCCACCACCTTGAGGTAAATTAATAGTTTTTGCACCACCCAACATAGTCATTGCTACAGGAGCAGTTGTTGTGAAAGTTGTTAAATCAGATAAACCATAAGTTGTATGTAATTTATCATGACAGGTATAACAACTTATTTTTCCATAAGCTGCATAATCAGCACTTGCATATGGGTTTTCCCATTTACCGGTTGTTGAATTAAATGTGAAAGCTACAGGTACATTGTTATTAACAACATACTTAAAAGCTTCCTGTAAGTGACAAGGACCGCAACCTGTATTACCTGCTTCAGTTTCCCATGTATCACCATAATCATGTTTAGAATAAATAAATTGTGATACTACACTGTCAACCATTGCTGGATTGTGGCATAGTTTACATGTTTGGTTAGCATCAATTCCGTCTTTTCCGTTAGCTCCTGAAGGACCGGTTAAACCATCTTTTCCATCTTTAGCACAAGATAGTAAAAGCATAGATGCTACTGAAAAAATCGCAGCACCTGTTAAAATCTTTTGTAAAAATTTTTTTCTCATCGTGATTAAATTTGATAAATACTTTAATTTATTACTAATTATTTTTGACTTTAAAAATCATGGCAAATATATGGACTATATTTATATAATGAGTAACGAAAAGACTGACATTTTCTAGGAATAGTATGAAAATCAATCAAGAAAAGATTGATAAATATCAATGAGATATATATGATTTAGCTTATTACTAATGTATTAATAAAGTATAATAGTACTTCTTATCTTTTTATCTGTTTTTGTAAGGGTGAGAAAAGTTTGAAATAATGTTATGAAATTAACATTTTAGCCTCTCAAACTTATCTGAGTTAAACTATCAATATCATGTAAAGTTATAGAATTTCCATTTACAGTTATTATATTTTCGTCTTTAAGTTCTTTTAATATTCTTATAGCACTTTCTTTCGACATTGCAG
>CAIWDQ010000628.1 GCA_903911455.1 uncultured bacterium | reverse complement strand
TTAATTACGAGAACTCAAATTGATCGTTTACCAACAATTAACCGTTCAATTCAAGATTTTGTAAAATTAGAACCAACCGCAAATGGATTAAACATCGGTGGTAGAAGCAATCAGTACAACAACATGACAGTTGACGGTGCTAATTTTAACAATTCATTTGGACTATCTTCTATCTTAGGTGGACAAACATCAGCACAACCAATTTCATTAGAAGCGATTGAACAAATTCAAGTTAACGTATCACCATATGACGTTAAGCAAGGCGGTTTTTCTGGAACAGGTATTAACACCGTAACTAAAAGTGGTACAAATACTTTTAAAGGAACTATTTATCAGTATTCTAGAAATCAGGATTATTTAGGTTATACTGTTGGACCAACTACAGTTACAAAAACTCCATTTAACTATTCTATTAAAGGATTTAGTTTAGGTGGTCCAATTATTAAAGATAAATTATTTTTATATGTAAGTGGTGAACAGGTAAGACAAGATGCACCAGCTACTTCACTAGCAGCTTCTGACGCAACTCATCCTGCAGGTGGAAACTATTCTCAAGCAAATGCAGACACTTTAACTGCTTTATCAGCTTTTTTAAAAACTAAGTATGATTATGATCCTGGTGCTTTTCAAGGTTATTCATTTAAAACAAATTCTGATAAAATTACAGCAAAATTAGATTGGAACATTAATCTTAAAAATACTTTCACATTAAAGTATAACTATTTAAAATCTTCTGCTGATCAATTTGCATCTACTTCAAGACCAGGCACTGGTCAAACAACTGGTGGGCAACCAGGTACATATTCAATGCCTTTCTTTGGTAGTGGTTATGTAATTAATAACAATTTCAATATTTTAATTGCTGAATTAAATACACATTTCAATAATAGGTTGTCTAATAAAATACAAGTTGGTTATACCGCATTAAGAGATTTCCGTTCACCTCACTCAAGTAGTGAAACACTTCCATTAGTTGACATTTTAAACAATGGTAACATTTATACATCTTTTGGTTATGAAATGTACACTTACAATAACAAATTAAATACCAATGTTTATCAATTAAATGATATTTTAACTTATTATAAAGGTGCACACGAATTTACTTTTGGTACTCAAAATTCACTTAAAAAGTATCAAAATGCATTTGCTCCTGGTTATCAAGGTGTTTATCAATTCAATAGTTTAACAGATTTTTATAATTCAGCAAATAACGGAACAAAAAATGCTAAATCATATTATCTTCAATATTCTGCATTACCTGGTGGTGCTTTTCCTTGGGCTTATGCAGGATCAACAGAATTATCTCAGTTTGTACAAGATAAATGGAAAATATCAAATGATTTCACATTAACATATGGTTTAAGACTTGATGAAACCTTCTACAAACAAGCAATGACAGACAATCCAACATTTGACGCATTAAAATTTAATGGTTTGTCATATAATATTGGTAAAGCGCCAATGAATAATGTTATTTTCTCACCAAGATTAGGTTTCAACTGGAATCCTAATGGTAACAAGACATTACAAGTTAGAGGTGGAACTGGTATCTTTGCAGGACCTCCACCATTTGTTTGGATTTCTAATCAAGCTTCAAACAATGGTATTCAATTTGGCTCATTCACTAACGCTGCTAACAAAACAGCATTTAATGTTGATCCTAATGCTTCTAGACCAACTGCTGGTGCTGCTAACACTTCTTATAGTACAGCATTGGTTGCTAGTAACTTCAAATATCCAACAACTTGGAAATCAACTTTAGCTATTGATAAGAAATTAAATGATGGTTGGTTAGTAGGTGCTGAATATAACTATTCAAAAGACATAAATGCAGTTTATTATTCTAACGTAAATTTAAATGAATCTAATGGGTTTGCATTAGGTGGTGTTGATAACAGAACTCGTTACTTAACTTCGGTTTCAAACACAAACAAATATTATGCTGGGACACCAACAGCTACATTAGCTAATCCTAATATTGGTAACGCAATTTTAATGAGTAACTCAAGCCAAGGTTATGGTTATACTTTAACTGCAAAAATTCAACGAAATACTGAAAATATTGCATATGGAGTAGCTTATACACATTCGGTAGTTAAAAACACAGCTGAATTTGGCTCAACTGCATCATCTTTATGGAGTGCTGTACCTGTAGCTAATCAAGATCCTAATGCTGCTAATTTGGGTTATGGCTCTTATTATCAGCCAAACAGAATTATTGCCAACTTCTCTTATAGATTAAATGAAGGAAAATATCTTGCTACAACGTTTGGCGCAATTTATGAATTGACAAACAACGGTGTAACATCGTATGTTTATAATGGTGACTTAAATGGTGATGGTAATTCAGGTAATGACTTGATGTATATTCCAAAAACGGCTTCTGATATTAAATTAGTTAAAGTTGGTTCAGGTGGTTTAGGAACAGGCACATCAGGCGTTACTGACACAAGAACAGCCGCACAAGAATGGTCACAGTTAGATGCTTTTATTTCTAATTCAACCTATTTGAATACACATAGAGGCGAATATGCTAAAAGAAATGCTACTGTAATGCCTTATTTTAGTAGATTAGATTTAAATGTTGCACAAGATGTAAGATTCAAATCTCACACAATTAGGTTCTCATTAGATATGATTAATGCTGGTAACTTTATCAACAGAGATTGGGGTGTGGTTAAAATTCCTACAGCAACAAATATACTAAAATATGAAGGTATATCGGCTGATGGAAAAACTCCTTCATTCTCACTTCCATTCCAAACAGGAACAACTCCATTTACTCAACCATACCAAAACTCAACAGGTATTAGTTCAAGATGGCAAATGATGTTTGGTATTAAATATTTATTTAATTAATTATTTAAACAATGCTTAATAAAGAAAAGAGGCCATTTCAAAAGAATAGTCTCT
>CAIWDQ010000627.1 GCA_903911455.1 uncultured bacterium | reverse complement strand
TCAAAAAATTAAATTTATTAATATTATAATCCATTCTTAAAAACAATTTGGCATTCTTATAATAAAAAGATAAAAATATTAAAACAATTATTCCTATAATCCCTTTTAAAGAGGTCAAAAAATATAAAATTAGTATTAACCTTAATTTAAAAGATAGCATTTTAGAAATAAATGAAGCTATCTTTGATTTCAAAGAGGTTAAAAAGGAAACCATTATAGGTCTCTTTGATTTACAAGAGACCTACTCCGGTACATTTTGAGGTCTCTTGTATTTACGGACTACTCGCACTTGAACGTTTGTTAAATGTTTTTTTTAAGTATTAATTTCATCACGAGAATTAAAACACATACTTTCTATCAATTATTATTTCCTATTTTTACTTAGAAACACATATATTTAAAAAAAAATGCTGTTTCTAATCAAACTAAACTACCTTTGTAAAATATTTAATAAAAAAATGGAAGAAACCGAAAATTTAATAAGTCTGTTTGATAAAAACAATATGAGTGCTATCAAAACCATTAAAAATAATGCAGAATTAAATAGGTTTTATGTTGATAAAACAAGAATACCTAAGCCTTTTTATGGGAATATAGCTAATGTAAAAGCCATTGTTATAGGTCCAGATCCCAGTTTGGACAAATCTTTAAGCAATAAATATGTTTTTGGATTAGAAAATCCGGGATCAAAATATTTTAGATCTCATGAATTTAACTTGCGAACTATTGGTTTAGGACTTGATAATATTTATGTCCAAAATCTGGTGCAAAACTATTGTACAAGAGTTACAGATAAAAATCCTAACTGGTTCGAATTTGCAGAAATCTGGAAACCAACCTTAAAGCAAGAACTCGACACATTATTTTCTCCTAACATACCTGTTTTTTTCACTTCTGCCAGAGTTTTAAGTGCTTTAGTTAATGATAAAGTTTATAAAATAAAATTGCCCGAATATTATCTGGAAGGTAAGTTTATAAAACCATCCGAAAACTACCTCAACCGAACGATGATACCTATGTTAGGCAGTCATTATTATAATAAATGGGAACTATTCTCTAAAAAAGCCAAGGAAATAATACACAAATTATAAGGCATTTAACATTTAACTTTGAAATAATCACACCTTATATATATAGTAGCATCTTATATTTCCGTTATCTAACAAAAATAATAATTTCATTAAGAATATTTTTTAGAAGCATTTACTAAAATAAAAAAAATAGCTATGGGAGGAATTGATTTAGAATCTATCATATTAATTTTGCCGGCAATCATTATCGGACTAACGTTTCACGAATATGCACACGCAAAAGTAGCTCACATGCTTGGCGATGACACTGCTTTTCTGGAAGGTAGAGTTTCGCTAAACCCTTTAAAACACATTGACTGGTTTGGTTTAATATTTATCATCATCGCACATTTTGGTTGGGCTAAACCTGTGCATTTCAACCCTGAGAAATTAAAAAATCCTCGTCGTGATGAAAAACTAATTGCTATTGCCGGACCAATTGCTAATGTAATCATGGCTATATTATTTGCTCTTATTCTCAAACTATGGACTTCTTTTGAGATAAATCCAGATAGTGCAATGATTAAATACGCATTTGAAATCAATATGTATTGTATCTTTTTAAACTATGGATTATTTGTTTTCAATATGATACCCATCCCTCCATTAGACGGTTCTCATTTAATTTTGAAATCAATAAACATAAGTAAAGAAATGGAAGCTAATATAATTAAGTACGGAGCGATAGGTTTATTTGCAGTTATAATTATAGATAGTCAAACGCATTTAAACATTTTACCAATCGGGAAAGCAATCCAGTTTTTAACTTATCAAACCTTGCATATACTGCAAGTTGGAGGGTATTAAAAAAGTTATTTATTCTTATTATAAGATATAAGTTTCATTTTAATTATTTTACTACTTTTACAAGCTTAATTAGGAATGCTTATACAAATGAATTATAATTATAAAAAAATAAACAAAGGTTATGAAGAAAGATTATTTAATGAAATCATCAGTATTGATTTACTGTTTACTTATTATTAGTTTCAAGACTTTTACACAGGATTTATC
>CAIWDQ010000626.1 GCA_903911455.1 uncultured bacterium | reverse complement strand
TATGTTGGTCTACCAATTGCACTTGAATTTGCAAAAAAGATGCCAGTAATCGGATTCGATATCAGAGAAGACCGTATAGAATTAATGAAAAACAAAATCGATCCTAGTGAAGAGTTGATTTCTTCAGATTTTGATAGTTGTGATATTATCTTTACAGCAAATTCAGAGGATCTAAAAGAGGCTACATTTCATATAGTAGCTGTACCAACTCCAATTGATGACAGTAATATGCCAGATTTAAAACCATTATTGTCTGCAACCCGAACAGTTGGGAAAGTCCTTAAAAAAGGAGATTATGTAGTATATGAATCTACGGTATATCCTGGAGCAACCGAAGAAGATTGTATCCCAATTTTAGAAGAATTATCAGGACTAAAGTTTATTACTGATTTTAAAGTAGGGTTTTCTCCAGAACGTATTAATCCAGGGGATAAAGTAAACACCTTAACAACAATTAAAAAAATAGTTTCAGGTTGTGATGATGAATCTTTAGATATTATTGCTAAAGTTTATGAATTGATTATTACAGCAGGTATTCATAGAGCATCCTGTATTAAGGTTGCTGAAGCTGCTAAGATTATTGAGAATACTCAACGTGATATCAATATAGCATTTATGAATGAACTATCTGTATTATTTAATCGATTAGGGATAAATACATATGAAGTATTAGAAGCTGCCGGAACAAAGTGGAACTTTCTTAAATTCTATCCTGGCTTAGTTGGGGGACATTGCATTGGTGTTGATCCTTATTACTTAGTTTATAAAGCAAGTAAAGTTCGATTTCATACTAACGTTATAAAATCTGGAAGAGCAGTTAATGATTCAATGGGGTTTTATATAGCTAAACAAACAGTTAAAAAAATGATAGCTGCTGGTAAAAATATACTTCAAACCCGAGTATTAATAATGGGAGCTACATTTAAAGAAGATGTTTCAGACATTAGAAATTCAAGAGTACCAGATATCTATAAAGAATTGAAGTCATATGGCGTTAATGTTGAGATGGTAGACCCACACGCAAATTTACCTGATTTTAAGCATGAATATGATATACAGTTAAGTGATTATAGAGCAGTGATGGACAATACTTCAGGCACATATGATGCAATTATTGTTGCTGTATCTCATTTACCATTTAATGACCTTAATTTAGATTTCTTTAAAAACAGACTAAAGAAAGATGGACTTTTAGTTGATGTAAAAGGTATGTTCAGAGCATTCAATAAGGAAATTCCATATTGGAGCCTTTAAAAAGAGACTAAGAGATTAAATTGATTATACGTAACTTTTAAATAAATTTAACCCACTTTCCATGTCTTCTGAACATTCATCTTCTCGACATCATCACCGAAAACACAGACATCATAGTACTAGTAAAGAAAGTATCATAATTGATACAAATTTTGGTGCTAATAAAACTATTGTTATCGACAAGTCGGGAAGTAAAAAAGTACGTAAACATAAAGCTAAAAAGTCAGGCGTTCGTAAAGTTGAATCATTTATTACTACATACCTCTTTCTAGCTTTAGGTATAATATTCTTAATTGCTAGTTTATGGTGGCTTTATGATAACAATAGTTCTAATGGCAATTCATTATGGAAGAATATAATCTCATTTTTAGCTCCTTCTAATAAAACTGAGGTTGAAACAGATATAAGCAATCCATTTCTTTGGAAAATATATATCCCTTTTCTATTTGGGTTCCTTTTATTAGCAATTGCATCATTTGTAAAAAAATCAAACTTTAAAATAAGTTTAATTTTAGCAAATTTGGCAATACTCTCACTCTTTATAGTTAATTTTAAAATTCTTTATTATGATGGATTTTGGGAGAATTTCTGTTATCCGAACCATTATATTGCCTTAAGTATTTCATTAATCCTGTTATTTATAGCAATCTCAACATCTTTTTATTTTAAATCCCCTAAAATTAATCTACTTGCAATTCCAGGTTTTTATCTATCCCTTTACTTTATTATATTTTATTATGGCTTTAAAATAAATTTCTTAATGCCTGCAGTTTTACTGACAACATTAATTATATATTTCGTTTCTATTAAACAAGACTATAAAGCACAAAATTTATGGAATTTATTATTTGCATGGATTTTTGTTACAATGATTTGGTTTAGAAAGATTATAGCTTTTAATACATCCAATTATCTTATTAGTTTTATAGATC
>CAIWDQ010000625.1 GCA_903911455.1 uncultured bacterium | reverse complement strand
CTTGCTTAGATTTATATTTTAACGAAATCGTTTCGTCAAGTGCTAATGATTCCATATTTCTAAACTTTTCCATTTTTTCATCATAAACTTCTTTAACAGTTTTATTAGAAAGATATTGATCTACCTTATTGGTATCAGAATGATAATAATCTCTATCAGATTTAGCTGCATCGTAAGCCTGCATCTTACTACACGCTAATATATCAATAAATAAAATTGATAATACGAGTAAACTAACTGTAGTGTATTTTAAACCTTTATCATCTTCTTTTTTTAACGAAGGATAATATAAGTAACCAATAATCAAACCTGAAATTATTCCACCAATATGTGCAGCATTATCAACATTATGATCTTTTAAACCATTTAATAAATTATATCCAACAAATACGGCAATACTAATTAATAACGTATTACGAGATGATTTCTCAATTAAATTAGTAGTAAGCATTGCCAGAAAAACACCATACATGCCAAATATAGCTCCTGAAGCACCAACACATGCTGTCATTTCGTGCCAATACAAACTATTAACACTTGCAGTAAATCCAGTGAGTAAATATGCTGCTAAAAATCTGGTTTTTCCTAATTGAGGCTCTAAAACAATACCAATAAATAATAAAGCAATCATATTAAACAATAAATGCGGTATGCCTGCGTGATCAAAACAACAAGTAATAAGTCTCCACATTTGACCATCCAAAGTAAGTGGGCGAAAATTAGCACCCCATTTTAGTAATATTTCTTTATTAGGAAAAAACAAATTAGCTCCATCAAAAATCATTAATATAAAAATAATCATATTGATATTAATGAGAATTGGAGTTATAAAATATCCATGTGTAGGCTTGAAAATAGAAAAAACCTCTTTTACTTTATAAATAAACGAAGTTGTTTGTTGACTTAAAATGTCATTATCATTCGTAATAAAATCAGATACTAGTTCTTCATATTTTAAATCAATTTCATCTTCAGTAAAGGTATTAATTAAATCATTAAAAATTGAAACAAAGTCGACAATATTCTTTTTATTTTTCCCAAAATCTACAAGTTGATTACCTGTAGACTCACTTGAAATATAAGCGTTTTTTTCTTTGATGATTAATTTTACTTCTTCATTTAAATATTTTTCAGAAAGTTGAGTATAAGCTATAATTCTTTTATTGGTTAAAAATTTAATCTCCCAATTAAGACTTCTTAATGTTTCTAAAGCGATAACAAAAAAATGTTCAGGAGATAAGTGCTCTAAACTTAAAGTCTTTAATTTCTTAGGTGTAAGTCCAAATGCCATTTAAATTACTTTTTTTGTTTTTAGATCATTCATAATATTTACTGTTACTAAATACAAATTTTAATTACATAAACTTATCTGCAAACATACAATTTCTTTTTCAATTACAAATAATAATTTTTTTCTTAAACTTTAAGTACTTTAGACACTCCAACTATTCAAGCCTTCATTTATTTTTATTTTCTTATCTTTGCAAAAAAATATACTAAATGAATTTTATAGAAGAACTCAGGTGGAGGGGAATGATACACGACATGATGCCCGGCACCGAAGAACAACTAAATAAAGAAATGACTGCCGCTTATGTTGGCATAGATCCAACTGCTGATAGTCTGCACATCGGACATCTTGTTTCTATAATGATGCTGAAACATTTTCAGTTAGCCGGACACAAACCTATTGCATTGGTTGGCGGTGCCACCGGAATGATTGGCGATCCTTCGGGCAAATCTGAAGAAAGAAATCTATTGGACGAAACTGTACTTCGCCATAATCAGGAATGCATAAAGACACAGTTATATAAGTTTCTGGATTTTGATGAATCAAATGTAAACCACGCCGAAATAGTTAATAATTACGATTGGATGAAAGAGTTTTCATTCCTTGGTTTCTTACGTGATGTAGGCAAGCATCTTACCGTTAATTATATGATGGCTAAAGATTCGGTAAAGAAACGTCTGGAAACAGGTTTATCGTTCACTGAATTCTCTTATCAGTTGGTGCAAGGTTATGATTTCTTATTCTTAAATGAAAATAAGAACTGCAAACTACAAATGGGTGGCTCGGATCAATGGGGCAACATTACTACCGGTACTGAACTTATCAGAAGAAAGAATGGTGGTGAGGCTTTTGCATTAACTTGTCCGCTTATTACGAAAGCAGATGGCGGTAAGTTTGGTAAAACAGAATCAGGCAATATATGGTTAGACCCTGAAAAAACATCACCATATAAGTTTTATCAGTTCTGGATAAATTGTTCTGATGAAGACAGCTCTAAATATATCCGTATCTTCTCAATGTTCAGCAAAGAAGAAGTAGAAGCTTTGGAAGCACAACATAATGAAGCACCTCATTTAAGAGTACTTCAGAAAGCATTGGCCGAAGACTTAACAAAGCGTGTACATTCTGAAGAAGATTACAATGCAGCAGTTGAGGCATCAGAAATATTGTTTGGCAAAGGAACAACAGAAACACTTCAGAAAATGAATGAAGATACATTGCTATCCGTTTTTGAAGGAGTGCCACAAAGTGATTTTTCTTTATCCGAATTAAATGATGGTTTAAATATTGTTGACTTCCTAAGTGACAAAACAAATATCTTCCCATCAAAAGGAGAAGCCAGACGTATGCTTAAAGATAATGGAGTTTCAGTAAACAAGCAAAAGGTGAACGATTCGGTGATTATCACTAAGGATATGTTGTTAAACGATAAATATATTATAGTTCAGAAAGGGAAGAAGAATTATTATCTGATAAAATTTAATTAAGAGTAAATTTATTTTTAAAAAATAATGGTGTTATTTCATTTTAATTTATAATTTTACAGTTTAAATTAATTAAATCATTT
>CAIWDQ010000624.1 GCA_903911455.1 uncultured bacterium | reverse complement strand
AAAGTAATGTGGCATTGGCAGATAGTTATGCAGATGAGATGGCTAGCCTACATAATAAACTACCCGAATTTGATGATGATTGTCATGTTTTAAGCAGTCCATCTACACGTTGCTTACAATTAGCGCAGACCTTTTCAGATAATGTTGTGACTGACGAACGGTTAATGGAGCTTAATTTTGGAAATTGGGAAGGTCTGCAATTTGATACTATTGAGGCTGATGTATTACAAAATTGGACTGATAACATAGTTACTGCGAAACCACCTAATGGTGAAAATTTCGAAGAATTATATTTGCGTGCAACTGCATTTTGGACAGATTTAATAGCCAATGATGTAAAGCAGGTTTTAGTTTTTACTCATGCCGGAGTGATTCGAGCATTATTGGCGCACGCTTTAAATTTACCGTTGGTAAATTCATTTCAGTTGCGCATTGACTCGGGTTCGGTGCATAAATTGGTCCTAATTGAGAACAATCTTTACATAGAATATATAAACTTATAAATATATCTCATTTACCAAGTTGCTTCTGGCTTTGAGTGTATTGGACAAGAGAATTGTCAAGAAATTAATAATTGAAGGATTTAGATGAAATCATTAGCTGTTTTTGGTACCGGTTCAGATGTTGGAAAAACAACGATTGTGATGGCTTTATGTCGTATTTTTTCTGACCAAGGTATCAAAGTTGCGCCATTTAAGGCGCAAAATGTATCTAATAACTCAGCGGTTACTCAAGAAGACAGGGAAATATCTAGGGCACAATGTTTACAGGCAGATGCTGCCAGGATAGCGCCAAGTTATTTATTTAATCCTGTGTTAATGAAGTCTCATGGTGATAGTACTGTCCAAATAATCGTTAATGGTTTGGTGCATAAAAAATTAACGGTATCTGCTTATTATGAACAAATTGATCATTTAAAATTACAGGTTCAGCAGGCTTTCTCAAGATTACAGCAAGATTATGATCTTGTCATTGCTGAAGGTTCTGGCTCTCCTGTCGAATTAAATCTGTTAGATAAAGATCTATCAAATTCGTTTATTGCTACGACTTTTAATACTAAAAATGTTTTGGTCGCTGATATAGAGCGGGGAGGTGTCTTTGCATCAATCTATGGGACTATGGCATTAATGGATCCTGTGATGCGAAGTAATTTGATAGGTGTGGTTATTAATAAATTTCGTGGAGATAGAAGCTTCTTTGAAGAAGGTGAAAAAATTATCAATGAGCGATTTGGCTTACCTGTCTTGGGTGTATTGCCATTTCAAGTTTTAAATATTGATATGGAAGATTCTCAATCACTTAAGAATTATCAACAGCGTCAAGACAATATTAAAATACATATTGCAGTTATAGCCTATCCAGGTCTGAGTAATTATAACGATCTTGATGTATTAATGGCAGATCCTGAGATCTTTGTTGAATTGATTTTTACATATCGTAATCTTATTCATTTTGATATGGTCTTACTACCTGGAAGTAAGACAGTTATCAGTGATATGCAATGGCTAAAGCAACAAGGATTATTTGAGGAATTACAGAAATTTAATAAACCTATATTTGGAATATGCGGAGGTTATCAAATGTTTTGTCTTAGTTTGCATGATCCAGATGCGATAGAACATAATATTTCTATTATTGAGCCAGGTTTAGAATTTATAGACGATATTGTACTCTATCAATCCCCCAAAATAATCCAGAGCGGTAATTATCAGTTATTTTCTTACGCAGCCATTAAAGGCTACGAAATACATTATGGTCAGATGGGTAAATATCCATTATTTTTCCAGCGCAGCCATTATGCAGGCACTCATGTGCACGGTGTATTTGATGATGATGTCTTTAGAGGCGATTATTTTAAAGCCATTAATTCAAGCTATCTAGGCTTTAATTATGCAGAATATAAAGAGCAACAAATACAAAGCTTTACTGATATGGTAGCTGATAATTTAGATACAGTTGCGATTCTTCAAGCCCTACAAGTTGATTGAAGTTTTAAATTAGTAAGTGGATAAGATCGATGTTAATTAAATTTGTAGGCTTAATTTTGAATAAGAATGATTGTTTAGTCAAGCAGCCTTCTTATGTTCTAGGGTGAAAGTGTTCTTATTAAATTAGAGTAATCTTCTGCAATTTTATTATCGGATTCTTTTAATGCATTAATTTTTTTACAGGCGTTCATAACGGTTGTGTGGTCACGTCCACCAAAGTTATCACCAATTTCTGGAAAGCTATGTGAAGTTAATTCTCTTGCTAAGCACATTGCCATTTGTCTAGGGCGAGTTACATTTTGTTTTCTATTTTTAGAGGATAAATCAACAACTCGAATTTTATAATATTCAGCTACTGTTTTTTGTATATTATCTATACTGACCAGTTTGTCTTTAAGCGTAATTAAATCGTGTAGCGCTTCTTTGGTAAATTCTATGGTTATATCACGCCCTGTAAATTGTGCGTTTGCAATAACACGCCTTAACGCCCCTTCAAGATCGCGTACATTAAACGGGATTTTTTTTGCTATAAAAAAAGCAACGTCTTGTGGCAATACAACATTTGCTTGTGCGGCCTTTATTAATAAAATAGCGGCCCTAGTTTCCATGTCAGGAGCTTCTATAGAAACAGGTAGGCCACAACCAAATCTTGATTTTAAACGATCTTCAAGCCCTACTATTTCTTTTGGATATTTATCGCAGGTTAAAACAATTTGGTGCTTTTTTTCTAATAAAGTATTAAATGTGTGAAAAAATTCTTCTTGAGAGCGCTCTTTGCCTGCGAAAAATTGAATATCATCAATCAACAAAACATCAATGCTACGATAATAGTCCTTAAAAGCATTAATTGAGTTTTGTTGTAAGGCTCTAACCATGTCCTGAACAAATTTTTCAGAGTGTAAATAGACGATAGTTGCCGATGGATTCTTTTGTAATACTGCATTGCCAATGGCGTGCATAATATGTGTTTTACCCAAGCCAGAACTGCCATAAATAAGTAATGGATTGTAAGCTTTTCCTATATTTTCAGATACTTGAATGGATGCTGCTCTTGCTAATTGATTAGATTTTCCTTCAACAAAGTTATCAAATGTAAATGCTTTATTAAGAAAGTTTGGGCTTGTTTTTTTAGCTTCAGTATGTTTATGGTTATTTATAGTACTGGCAGTTGTAGGTGCCCTTGATCCAATCTCGAGATAAAGTTCTAAGGTTCCGTTAGAAATCTCATGTATCGATTCTTCAATTTTTGCATAGAAATGCTGTTTTACCCAGTCTAAAACAAATCGATTTGGAGCCAATAGCTTTAATCTGCCGTCAGTCTCTATCGCTTGTAAAGGCCGTATCCAAGTACTAAAGTCTGAGCTAGAAATTTCATTTTCAAGTTTAGTAAGGCAGTTATCCCAAATTGAATTCATTGAATTAGGTATTTTTTTGTAGATGTTAATGAAAAAAAGCTATTTTATTACTATACAGTAATAAAATATTGCATTACAGAATTGACAGTTAATGCGGATTATTTTATCATCCTTAGTCTTTTTTATGTGTTT
>CAIWDQ010000623.1 GCA_903911455.1 uncultured bacterium | reverse complement strand
TGTTCAATTTTATTATTAAGATAATTTTAAGAATTAAAAAAGACTTCAATAGCTAAAAAATAACTACTTTTGCAGAAAAGAAATACTTATTTCTATCAACAAAATAATAATTAAGAGTATGAATAAGATTAGATTTGGCTTTTATATGCTGATGGTTGTCGTTGTAATGACGTCGTGCCTGCCCGGTTACAATGTTATTCGCGTTACTAAAGATGCTAAACCCACCAAGAAAGCGGGTTTTTATTATATGCTTCCACAAACTTATTTTAAGATAACTGTTAAAGTTGTGCAAAAGGAGAATATCAAAGGGCCATACTCTGAATATGCTGCCAAATATCTGGGATTGAAGAATATTATTACTGAAAATGCTACCTCATATCAGATTGCTGACGTTGAAATAATTTCGTATAGTGAACCGGATACAAGTCAGTTTTATTTTGTTGAAACTAATTGTAAAAAACTAGGTGTTGATATTGACTATAGAGGTTATCTTAAAGCTATTAATCCTAAAAGAATAAAAAAAATAGAAACAGAACAAAATTATTATAAAGATAATGTAAAAGACACAAAAGATAATGGCGACATTCCTGAATTGTTTAAGAATTTTGTTGAGTTAAATATGTACGAAAAGGTTGATACTATGTATCGTGACGTGGAAGGTGATACGGGAATAGTTAGAGAAACTATTTTAAAGAAAACTATTGTTGAAAAACCTACTGAACAGAAAGCCAAAGAGATGGTTGACTTTATTAATAAACTTAAAGAAACCAGATTTTCGTACCTTAACGGTGATCAGGATGTGAAAGATAAATCAACACTTGAGTTTATTTACAATGAATTGGATAAGCAGGAAAATGATTATCTGAAACTCTTTTCGGGAATAACCGTGAAGCATACTTTAACATATACTTTTTATTATTTACCTCAAAAAGATACTTCAGCAAAGGTGACGACTGTTAATAATGCTCCATTATTCAAGTTCTCAGCAAGTAAAGGAGTCCTTGATTTATATAGTAAAGAAGGTGATTATGTAAATATTAATGTAAGTAGTAAAGGGTGTCTTTACAATACAAATATTTATAATAAACAAAAGGAATCTCTTAACAAAGGGAAACATGGGTTTGCTTACAGAATACCTGAGTTTTCGGAAGTAATAATATCATATCATAATAATATATTAAAGGATTACAAAACATCAATAAGTCAGTTTGGAATTGTTGTGAATTTGCCTCGCTCAACACGCTCAATTGAGTACGATACATTTTCAGGTTCAGTTGAAAAGCTTAGACTACATTAATAAAGCATTTCTTTTTTCCTAAGATACTTTAAAATCCTTTGCGTTCTATAACGAAGGCTTGGATAATTATCAAAATCCATTTGCTCAATAACAATTTTAAGTTCCAGAAAGAGATCGGGTTCGGATAAAGCTATTTTATTTATCAATTCAAGACTGTAAACCCTTACGGCAATTGGTTCTTTATCTGAAAGAAGCCAGTCATAACATTTTGAGAGGACGAGCCCTAGGTCAGGAATAAGATTTACATCAATACGATCGATAAAAATCTTCATAATACTTCTTTTCACACCATCCACATTAGTTTTAATAAACAATGGAATAACGTAATCGATATGATTAAGGATGGTTTCAGGAAATTTATCACAATAAAACTGGATAACACGGGCAGCACGCATTGCCATTGGATATTTGCTTTCCATACAAAGTGAAAGCATGTCATTAAATAGTTCGGGCTTTTGCTCCAACACATCTACAGCCAACAGAATACACCTTCTGCTACTGTCGTAAAGCATGTTTTCTAACTCTTTCATTGTGATAAATCATTTAGGATGTAAAAATAATAATTTCTAACGAATGAATGACATCTTTTATAAGAAGATTTTTGATAAAAAGGCAAAAAAAAATACTGCCAGAGAGGCAGTATTTTTAAACAAACAGTATAAACACCCTAATTAAATATCAATTCTTGCATACTTAGCGTTCTTTTCGATAAAATCTCTACGAGGCGGAACTTCATCACCCATAAGCATAGAGAAAATACGATCGGCTTCAGCTCCATTATCAATCTGAACCTGACGCAAAGTACGGAATTCGGGATTCATAGTAGTATCCCAAAGTTGTTCGGCGTTCATTTCACCTAAACCTTTGTATCTTTGAATATGAACACTACTTTCTTTACCATTAACAGTATATTTTTCAACAATTGCCTGACGTTCCTCTTCTGTCCAGCAATATTGTTCTTCTTTACCCTTCTTAATTAAGTATAAAGGAGGTGTTGCAATGTATACATAACCCTGTTCTACAAGTTCTTTCATGTATCTGAAGAAGAAAGTAAGGATAAGTGTAGCAATATGACTACCATCAACGTCAGCATCAGTCATGATGATGATCTTATGATAGCGTAATTTATCTAAATTAAGAGCCATTGAGTCATCTTCAGTCCCAACATGAACACCAAGAGCGGTATACATGTTCTTAATTTCTTCGCTTTCGAAAACTCTGTGCTGCATTGCCTTTTCAACATTCAAAATCTTACCTCTTAAAGGAAGAATAGCCTGAAACTTACGGTCTCTGCCTTGCTTAGCAGTACCACCGGCTGAATCCCCTTCCACTAAGTATATCTCGCAAAGAGAAGGATCTTTTTCGGAACAGTCAGAAAGCTTACCTGGAAGACCGGAGCCTGTTAAAACATTCTTACGTTGTACTAATTCCCTGGCTTTACGGGCAGCATGACGGGCAGTTGCAGCTAAAATAACTTTATTAACAATTAAACGAGCTTCTTTTGGATGTTCTTCAAGGTAATTTGTAAGTAATTCGCTCACGATTTGATCAACGTAACCCATTACTTCTGTATTGCCCAGCTTGGTTTTAGTCTGGCCCTCAAATTGTGGCTCCTGAACCTTACAAGATATAACTGCTGTAAGACCTTCACGAAAGTCATCACCACTTATATCAAACTTTATCTTGTCTAACATGCCTGATTTATCGGCATAAGACTTTAAAGTACGGGTTAAACCTCTTCTGAATCCTGCAAGGTGAGTACCACCTTCGTGTGTATTTATATTATTAACGTAAGCGTGAATATTTTCAGAGAAAGAAGTATTGTATTGCATGGCAACTTCAATAGGAGTATTGTTTTTTTCGCCTTCAATACAAATAGGTTCAGGCATTAACTTTTCTCTTGTTTCGTCAAGATAGTTAATAAAATCTTTTAAACCTTCTTCTGAATAATAAGTATTAGTAATGAATTCACCTTCTTCGTCTTTTTCTCTATAATCAGTGATTGTAAGAGTGATTCTCTTGTTTAGGAAAGCAAGTTCCCTCAATCGTGAACATAAAACTTCATAACTATACTCTTTTACCTGGAAAATAGTATCATCAGGCATGAAAGTAATCTTGGTTCCATGCTTATCTGATTCACCGGTTTCCTTAACAGCATACATAGGGATGCCACATTCGTATTCCTGAATGTATGACTTACCATCTCTCCAAACTTCTGCTGTTAAATGTTTAGACAAAGCATTAACACAAGAAACACCTACACCATGCAAACCACCTGATACTTTATAAGAACCTTTATCAAACTTACCACCGGCGTGTAAAACAGTCATTACAACCTCTAAAGCTGATTTGTTTTCCTTTTCGTGCCAGTCAACAGGAATACCACGACCATTATCAACAACTGTAATAGAGTTATCCTCGTTAATACCTACTATAATAGTGTCGCAATGACCAGCTAAGGCCTCGTCGATAGAATTATCAACAACTTCATATACTAAATGATGTAGACCTCTGGTATTGGTATCACCAATATACATAGAAGGCCTTTTTCTTACAGCTTCTAAGCCTTCTAATACCTGAATATTCTCGGCAGTGTAAGTTGGTTCATTTATTATCTGATCTTCGTTTTCTAAATCGCTCATTTCTTTGTTACTAATTATTGTAATTTGAATCTTCAAAAGTACTAAAAATATATGAAGTACACAATATAAAAAACGAATTCTTTCAGTTATTTATTAACAATTTTAAAACAATTAACATTTCCTCTCATTTATATCATAGAAAGCATTAATTTTGTAGTGAATTTAATTCAATTTTTATGAATACTATTGAGGTTTGTCTTACGCCTAAGTTATTTGATGAGATAATGACTAAAGAAAACTATATTGTAGTGATGGTAGATATACTTAGAGCAAGTACATCTATCTGTGCTGCATTCGAAAACGGTGTAAAAGAAATAATACCTGTTGCAACTATTGAGCAGGCAAAAGAATATAAAAGTAAAGGTTTTCTTGTGGCTTCTGAAAGAGATGGAAAGGTACTGGATTTTGCTGACTTCGGTAATTCTGCATTCAATTTTATGAATGAAGAAGTAAAAGGAAAGACAATAGTTTATAGTACAACTAACGGGACTCAGGCAATTGATCTGGCAAAACATGCTAAGGGACTTGCAATTGGTGCGTTTAATAATTTAAGTGTATTAGCTGATTATTTAATAAAAGAAAATAAGAATCTTGTAATTTTATGTGCAGGATGGAAGAATAAATTTAATCTGGAAGATACTATCTTTGCAGGAGCATTAATTGAAAGACTTCTTTTAAATAATAATTTTAAGATGGATTGTGATGCTGCAGAAGCCTCATTAGATCTTTGGTTGACAGCTAAGAAAGATCCTTTGGCTTATATTGAGAAAGCTGCTCACCGACATCGTTTAAAAAGATTAAAACTTGATGATGTACTTGAATATACTTTTAAAAATGACTCAACAAATGTAGTTCCTGTGTTAAAAGGAAATGTTTTAATTGATGCTTTAAAAGAATAAAGCTTAATTTTGTACTTTAGTTAATGACAATTTAATATTTAAACAATGAAAAAAATTAATGTTTTAATCGTTCTACTTTTTGCTCTTTTTATAAGAGTGGAAGCTCAGAATGTAAATAAATATAAGATAAGCGACCGCATTCATTTAGATGGTGATGCAGGTTGGGATTATCTTTCAGTGGATGATGTAGCAGGCAGATTGTATGTTTCGCATGGAAATATGGTACAGGTTGTAGATATTACCAAAAATAAAGTCGTTGGAACTATTCAGGATACTAAAGGAGTTCATGGGATAGCTATTGCTGCAGATCTTAACAAAGGTTTTATTAGTGATGGCAGAGATTCGGCTGTTACTATCTTTGATCTAACAACATTAAAGACTATTACTAAGATTAAAGTTACAGGACGTAATCCTGATGCTATTCTTTATGATCCGTTTTCACATAAAGTATTTGCTTATAATGGAGGAAGTGCAAGTGCTACTGTTATAGATGCAAAAGAAAATAAAGTAATAGCTACAATTCCGCTTAGTGGTAAACCTGAGTTTTCTGTTACCAATAATAATGGTTTAGTTTATGTAAATATAGAAGACAAAAACCAGATAGCAGTTATTAATTCAATTACTTTAAAAGTTGAAAAGTATTTTGATGTTAAACAAGGAGAAGAGCCAAGTGGTTTAGCCATTGACAATGTTAATCATCGTCTATTTACTGTTTGTGGAAACAAGTTGATGGTTATTATTGATGCAGAAACAGGAAATACTATTACAACTATTCCTATTGGAGAAAGAGTGGATGGAGTTGCTTTTGATATAGATTTAAAAAGAATATACAGCTCTAATGGCGATGGGACTATGACTGTTGTGCAGCAAGAGGGCAAAGATAAATATGTAGTGATTGAAAATACTATTACCCAAAGAGGAGCCCGTACTATTGCAGTTAATCAAAAGACACATCATATTTATTTACCTTGTTCTGACTTTCAGCCTGCTCCCAAGCCAACTGCTGAGAATCCTAAACCTCGTCCTGCTCCTAAACCTAATTCGTTTACTATATTGGATATAGTTCCTTTATAATTTTAAATTGATATGTTCGATTCTTCTATTTGATACATTAATATAAATAGATATCTTATCATTATGAAGAAAATATTTGGCTACTTAAGGAATCAGTTTGCTAATATCTACAAAGTCATTCTCTTTGTATTAGGTATTATTATTTTAGTATTGCTTTTTCCAAAAGAAGGTACTTTTAAATATGAGTTTCATAAGGGTAAGTTCTGGATGCATGATGATTTGATTGCTCCTTTTGATTTTGCTATTAATAAATCTGAAGAAGATCTGGGGGCTGAAAAGGATACTATCCTTAAAGATACTAAACCTTTTTTTAGGAAGAATATAGAAGAAACAAATCAGAAAAAACAGGAATTACAAACTGCTTTTGAGGATGCCTGGAATAAGAAATATAAAAAGATCATTATTAATAAAGAGAAGAATAAAATTTTTGCTATTAAGATTTTTGATACAATATATAATAAGGGAGTTATTGAATTAGTTCCTGAGATTGAAAACAAACCTACAAATCTTACTATTAATCTTCTTAATAAGAATACAGCCGACCCTCGTGATCTTACTTCTTTTTTTACAATAACCAATGCTAATAATTTTATTCAACAGGAGTTTAATTCTGTTAAAGATATTGATAAAGATCTTTTGATACCTTTGCTTCAGTCTTTTGTTTTCCAGAATGTAAAATATGATCCTGATATTACTGAAAAGGAAAAACAAAATACGTTGGCTAAGATCTCTGCTACTAAAGGGATGATTGAAAATGGGCAACGTATTATTTCGAAAGGAGATATTATTACTGCTGAGAAGTATCAGGTGCTTATATCTTTAAAAGCAGAATATGAAAAGCAATTGGGTTCTACTTCTAAATATTATATTATTATATTAGGACAAATTATTCTACTTTCGTTATCATTAATTGTGCTTGCATTATTTTTATATTCATTCCGCAGAGAGATTATTCTTGATAACAAAAACATCGTATTCATACTATTAGTTATTATAATGATGGTGCTTATTACAAGTATCGTTATCCGTACCAATCCAAGTTTATTGTATTTAGTTCCGTTGTGTCTGGTGCCGATTATTATCCGCGTTTTCTTTGATACACGACTTGCATTGTTCGTATATCTTGTTACTATTATGATCATTGGATTTCTGGCACCTAATAGTTTTGAGTATATTTTCCTGCAGTTGATAGCCGGTATTATTACTATTATTAGTATTTCTAATCTGGAAAGAAGGGCGCAGTTTTTCCTTACCTCTTTGTTTATCTTCTTCACTTATTCGTTAATATATATTGGATTGACGATGATTCAGGATGGCAATCTTCATAATATTACTTATATTCGGTTTGCTTATTTTGGAGGAAGTGCTTTGATGACTCTCTTTTCGTATCCTCTTATCTTTCTTTTCGAGAAGATGTTTGGCTATGTTACTGATGTTTCGTTGATGGAGATATCTAATACTAATACTAAACTCTTGCGCGAACTTGCTGCTAAAGCTCCCGGGACTTTCCAGCATTCGATGCAGGTGGCTAATATGGCCGAGGAAGTTATATTTGAGATTGGTGGCAATCCTTTATTAACGCGTGCAGGTGCATTGTATCATGACATTGGTAAACTCGACATGCCTGTTTATTTTATAGAGAATCAGGCGCACGGTATTAATCCTCACAACGAATTATCGAGCGAAGAGAGTGCTGAGATTATTATTAGTCATGTTATTAAAGGTGTGGAGAAGGCTAAGAAACATAATCTCCCTGAACAACTTATTGATTTTATCCGAACGCATCATGGTACGCGTAAGACTGATTATTTCTTTAGTAAGCAGAAAGATGAATTTGCTGAAGAAGGTTTTAACGAGGGTAAGTTTACCTATCACGGACCTATTCCTTTCTCCAAAGAAACTGCTGTAGTTATGATGGTTGATTCGGTGGAAGCTGCTACCCGAAGTACACAGGTTATTGATGAGCAATCAATAAATGATCTGGTTGAGAATATTATTAACAAACAGATTAAATTAAATCAATTTAATAATTCTAATATTACTTTTCGTGATATTGAAAAGATAAAGAAGATACTAAAAAGGAATCTGATGAGTGTTCACCATGTACGTTTGGAGTATCCCACTCTTTAAAAATTACGAATTACGAAATTAGGCAATAGGCAATAGAAAGTATAAATTAAAATAAGTACTTATAATAATTTATAATTTACACTAAGCATTATTCCAAAATTCCGGGGTGTAGATATTATATTGCCATTATTTATTTCGTTACCATATTTAAAAGTTGTTAAAGGTTCAAGAGTAAAAAGGAATTTATCTTTATATAAATATTCAAACCCTAAATTAAGTTGAACAGAAATAGAAATATCATTATAATTATCAGTATAGTTAGTTGTATATGTAGGATAATAAGTAGTAAAACTTGAACTATTATTTATATTTAATATTAAACCTATTGAAGGCGTGAATTTAAAATCCTTTTCTGAAAATAGAGTAAAGCCAGCCATAAAAGGAATATTTATAAAGTAATTTTTAATTATATAATAAGTGGGAACAGTTTGAAGTGGATTACTTTGATATATTGTGCCAAAATATGGATCATCATATCTATATGCAACCCTTGAGAAATATATTCCCTGTCGTAGCGAAAACCAATTATTAGCATCAAATTGCAACTTTAAACCATAATGATAGCTTAAATTATTTTCAATGTTTTCATGAAAATTACCATACGAGTTGTAATAATAATTATAAAAATCTACGGATGACATTAAGCCAACATAATAATTATGATGCTGTGCTTTTATCTGCAAACTGAATATCAACAGGCAGATAGTTATTAATAATTTTCTTTTCATAATAACAATATTTACAATCTATAATTAACACTTACTATTCCGCCAAAGGTAAATGGCGAACTTAATATATTTAGATAAGAATTATTTTTATCAATGATGTAGTTTAAATAGGGCTCGAAGGTGATAAGGTATTTCTTGCCAAGCATGTATTCGCAACCTAAATTTAGCTGCAACGAATGATACGTAAGCAGATTGTTATATACTGTAAACTGAGGTGTTTCAATATATGCGTTTTTTTGTGCATCATATGTAATTAAAGTAGTATTTACCCTACTAGTTAGTTTAATATTTAATATATATCCAAAAGAAGGAGTGAATCTAAAGCCCCCTTTTTTATATATAGTATAACCTGCCATTAATGGAATATGAAGAAAATAACTTTTATCTATTGTGTTTTTAGGATCATTCATAAGCAATGGGTCTGCAGCATCAATTGGCAAGAATCCTGTGTAATCAAACTTAATTACTATTTTTGAGTAATCAATTCCACTTCTTAACGAGAACTTCTTATTAATATCATACTGGGCTTTTATTCCCAAATGATATCCCAAATAAGTATCATTCGAGGAAGTGATTGAATAATCATCTCTTTGAAATTTATAGTAATCCATAGAACTCATTATACCTAAATAAAACTTATGATCTTGCGCTTTTATCTGCAAACTGAATATCAACAGGCAGATACTAATTAATATTTTTCTTTTCATAATAATATTGTGTTTAAAATTTATAGTTAATACTTAATATCTCGCCAAAGGAAATGGTATTCTTTTTATAAAGAATGGCATCTATCTCGGTAAAGTTCCAATTAATATAGGGCTCTAAGGTGATGAGGATTTTATCTTTAATTAAATATTCTAAGCCTAAATTAAACTGGGTCGAATGCATAGTTAATTTATAATCTTTATTTGAATCTAAAGAGTATGAAAATACGTAAAAAGATGAACGATTACCTTTTAAAAAACTAATAACATATCCTAAAGAGGGAGTAATTTTAAAATTACCTTCTGAAAATAATGAATATTTTAGCATAATTGGAATATTCCAATTCCTAAAACTTAAACTGTCCTCATGACCACCAAAACCATATTTTGGATCAAAATAACTAGTTATAACTTTATAATTGAAAGTAGAATAGTTTAATCCAGTTTTGATAGACAACTTCTCACTTATATTATATTGTATAGTAACACCATAATGGAAACCCAGATCTCTTTGAATAGTATTAATCTGATATGAGCTTTCAAATTTAGGATAATAAAAATCTGTAGAGCCCATCAAGCCAATATAAAACTTCTTGCTTTGGGCTGTTAGCTGCAAACTGATTATCATCAGGCAGATAATAAATAATGTTTTTCTTTTCATGGGTAATATATTTGTTAATAAGAGAACAAAGATACGACATTATTTATATAATACAAAAAAAACTACTAACTAATGAAAATATATTTTTATAAAGCTGTGAGTACTTTCGCCAGACATTGATAAATAAATATAGACACTTTGAAACTTTCAACTATAGTATTTTTTGAAATATGGACACCTTGGAACTTTCAAACAATACATTTTTTGAAAAAGATGGTACTTGAAACTTTTTTCTCATTTTATTTTTTGAAAAAAATACTACCTGAAACTTTCAAACACTATATTTTTTGAAAAAGATGGTACTTGGTACTTCCAAACAGTATATTTTTTGAAATAAAGAGTACTTGAAACTTTCAAACAGTATATTTTTTGAAAATGGAGGTGTTTGAAACTTTAAACTACTATCTTTTTTTTAATTAACACTTTGTTAAAATTTAATATTAAATTATTTTATTAATCAATACAGTTGATTTTTAATGTTTGTCAGGTTTTTAATTTCATTTGGTATGCTGAAAGTATTGGGCTCGCAATGACGGTTTTTTTATTTAATGAGACTTTGCATTCAAGGTCTATACAAAGATTATCCTGTGAACATTTTAGTAAAAAGTATGTTTAAATGGGTCAATTGAAACCACTATGAAACATATAATTTTAATAACACTTATCGTATTATCACTAAATATATTTGCCCAGAAGACTGGTACTATTTACGGAACTGTGAAAGATAGGGAAACACAGGAAATATTGACGGGAGCCATCATTTCTATTGAAAACACAAGTTATAATACTGTTGCGGATATAGATGGGAAATTTAAGATCACAGACATCACACCAAAGAGTTATAATCTCAAATTCCAGCTTATTGGTTATAAACCATTAACACTTTATAATATTATTGTAGGGACAGGTAATTCTATCAGTATTAATGCTGAGATGGAATCAATGTCTAAAGACTTAAAGGAAGTTACTATTACTGCTAATACTTATGGTAAACAAACTGAAACTCCTCTATCGGTTCAAAGTATGACAGCCGAAGAGATTAAGAGTAATCCGGGAGGTAACTTCGACATTTCTAAAGTAGTACAAGTATTACCGGGCGTAAGTGGAACCACTGCTACAGCCGGCTTTAGGAATGATATTATTATAAGAGGAGGCGCCCCCAACGAAAATGTATATTATCTTGATGGCATTGAAGTACCTCAGATCAATCATTTTGCAACACAAGGAAGTGCAGGAGGTCCTGCAGGGATTCTTAATGTATCTTTTATTGACGATGTTACTTTAAGCAGTAGTAGTTTTAATGCTAAATATGACAATGCACTTTCTTCTGTCCTACAATTTAAACAAAAAGAAGGAAATCCTTATAAAACAGAAGGAAATATTAGATTGAGCAGTACCGAACTTGCTTTGACTTTAGATGGACCTATAAGTAATAAAGTAACTTATATGGCATCGGCCCGTCGTTCGTATCTTCAGTATTTATTTCAAGCAATTGATTTACCTATTCGTCCTAATTATTGGGACTTTCAATATAAGATAACTTATAAGATTGATCCTAAAACTACCTTAACATCTATTGGTTTAGGAGCAATTGATGATTTTAGTTTTGGTGTGCCTAAGAATTCTACACCCGAAAAAGAATATGTATTAAGGGCTTATCCTAATATAAATCAATGGACTTATACTATGGGTGTGAGTTTAAAACATCTTTTAAATAAAGGTTATTGGGATTTATCTTTAAGTAGAAATATGTTTAACAATCGTCTGGATCAGTTTGAAGATGCTCAGCAAAATGATGAAAGTAAAAGAACACTCAAAACTACATCACAGGAGATTGAAAACAAACTTCGGTTTGATGTAGTTAGAATGATGGATGGCTGGAAGCTTAGTTATGGCGCTATGGCTCAATATGTAGAATATAACAATACTACTTTTGCAGTACTACGTAAAACTATTACTGACAGCGCAGGAAATATATTAGTTCCGGGATATAATCTTAATTTTAATACAGCTCTTGAGTTCTTTAAGTACGGAGCTTTTGCTTCATTAAATAAGAAATTACTTGATGATAAACTTTCAGTTACCTTAGGGATTAGAACTGATGGAAATACCTTTATGACTAATGGGAATAACTTCTTACAAAATCTATCACCTAGAGTGGCTCTTTCTTATGCTTTAAATTCAAAGTGGAATGTAAATGCAAGTGTTGGAAGGTATGCAAAGATACCAATTTATACTATATTAGGTTTTAAAAATGATTTTAATGATTTTGTTAACAAAGACAATGATTATATCTTTTGCAATCATTTTGTAACAGGCTTAGAATATAACCCGACAAACTCATTACGTATAACTACAGAAGCCTTTTATAAACAATACAGTAATTATCCTGTCTCATCTCGTGATGGAATTTCAATAGCTAATGAAGGAGGAGACTTTGGTGCAATAGGCAACGAAAAAACATTAAGTACTGGTAAAGGTCGTGCCTATGGTTTTGAATTATTTGTTCAGCAAAAGCTTATTAAAAATTTATTTATAACAGCTTCATATACTCTATTCTGGAGTGAGTTTACAGGTACTACTAATACTTATATCTCTTCAGCTTGGGATACCCGCCATTTGTTATCATGTATTTTAGGTAAGAAATTTGGGAAAGACTGGGAGGCAGGATTAAAAGTAAGAATAACAGGTGCTTCACCTTATACACCATTTGATATGCAAAGTTCGCAACAAAATTATGTAACAACAGGTGTGGGGATATTAGATTACACCCATTTAAACTCATTAAAACTTACTCCTTATAAAGAAATAGATTTTCGTATTGATAAAAAATTCTATGCTAAACATATTAGTTATGACTTTTATTTAGACTTTACCAATGTATTAATGTTAAGTAATGCCGGAATTCCTACTTATACTTTTAAAAGAAAAGCAGACAACTCAGGCTTTGCCACTACTGATGGCAATGCTTTGAAACCTGATGGCAGCAATGGCATTCCTATGATATTAGAAAATCAAAGTTCTAATTTCACACCTTCATTAGGTTTTATAATTGAATTTTAATCCGTAGGGACATTCCATGTAATGTCCCTACAGCAATTTTACCGTTAACTTTTCATAAATTACCGTTAACTGATTTCTTTTCATTTTCTTTTATTATTTGTTGTTTTTATCTTCACATTGTAGTAATTTTACACTATTATATCTACATTGGGAAATAGAATAATAATTACAATTTAAATACAAAGAATATGAAAAAATTTTTATCAGTTATAATACTTTTAATTATTAGTAGTATTATTACAAATGGACAACAGGTATCACCTGCTCCTGTTAAGTTTTCAGGGATTGAAAAGAATACTTATCAAAACCTTGATCATTATTTTGTAAAGAATGTAAATCAAACAAGGGCAGTAATCTGGTCATCAAATATGAGTTCTTCATCAGGGTGGACAGTTGCAAACGAATCAGGGACATTATCTACTCAATGGACATGGATACAGGATACTGCCCATGCTTCAACTTATTTTAAACAATATGTAGGATCTTCTACTTATATGTTATCCCCAACTGCAAATCAGGGAGTATTTTATTTTGATGGGATCACTAATCTTGTAAATTCCACCTATGGATATGAGAACTCTAAACTAACGAATTCTACTCCTATCAATACTCTTGGTCATAATGCTGTAAGTCTTAAATTCTATCAGTTATATAAAGCATATAATCATGACACCACTCTTATTGAGGTAAGTAATGATAATGTAACATGGTATAAAGTATTAGCAAATCCTGACATTACTGCTAATGGCAATGCTAATAAATATGCATATGGAATCAAAGAATTTAATATTACTCCGTGGGCAGGTAATAAGGCTCAGGTATGGATACGATTTAGATTTATTGCACCTGCTACTACCTCAAGTGGAGCACAATACAGTGGTGGTTATGGATGGATGATAGATGATGTTTCTATTGAAGACGCCCCTAGCAATCGCATAGAATTTAGTGAGTTATGGGGTGGTTTTGCAGCACAATCTCCTGCAATGTGGAGTGGCTATACTAAATTTCCTTCGGGACAAAGCTATCCGGTTACAATGCAGGCTTCTTTTACGAATACCGGAGGAGCTACTCAGAAGAATGTTAAACTAATAATTAAAGATCTAACGAATTCTAAAACCGGAACCTCTGCTAATATTGATTCCTTACCTATAATTATTACTGATACTACTTACGTAGATATTGATACCTTAAGTACCATAGGAACATATAAATATGCTATAAAGGTCGTAAGTGATTCAATTAGTCAAATTCCATATAAAGACACTTTATCTTTAGTAGTTAACAATTATTATCAAGGGCTTTACTCGAGAGATAACAATTATTATAATGGTTACCGAAGATGGAATGGAGTAAATGGATCAAGTGTGAATGCTTATCAGTTCGCAAATCTGGTTGAGGTGAATGCAGAATATCCTGGCTTTTGGGCAAAATCAATCGGTGTAATAATAGGAGAAGGAACTACAATTAATGCTCCAATAAAGGCTATATTATATAGGGGTTGGGGACAAAGCAAAACTGTAGTTGCAGAAACTGATTATCATTTTATTCAAGCTAACGAAATTGTACATACTATTGGTGATAATCCTCATGAAATAAATTTATACTTTAATAATTATACAAATTGTAAGCTTCAAAAAGATTCAGTTTATTTTGTGGCTTTGCAAGCTTTTGGGGGTAGTGATAGTGTTTGGTTAGCAGTTGGAAGTAGTACAATTCCTCAGCCTGATTATAGTATGTATATCTTTGATACTGATAACACCTGGTATTATTATCCTAAAGGAACTGCTCCAGCTATGATTAGATTTTATACCGGTCCTCCAAGTAATATTAATGAATATAATCTAACCAATGCAATTTTATATCAGAACATGCCTAATCCGGCTACTAATACTACAAGGATATCTTATGAACTTAAGAAAACTGAGACTGTAAATATTGATATTTATGATTTTTTAGGTAATAAAATTAAGACATTTAATGAAGGAAGAGTAGCAGCAGGTTATCATTCTATTGAAATTAATCTGAATGCCTTTGCTAGTGGAACTTATTTCTATAGTTTAAAAACTGATAAAAGTACAACAACTAAAAAGATGGTTGTAATTAAATAGTGTGATTGATTTGTATTAAATGAGAAGGCTGTTGGGGATTCCGGCAGCCTTTTTTAGTATTTATTATAATAAGAAACTATGAAATATTAGTGTAAAGTTGTTTTAGGTAGAATCAAAGTTCTTTTTTGAAGGTGTAATGTTATTTTATAGAAGAGTAAAGTCGTTTAACTTAGGTGTAAAGTTGTTTAAGTTAGAATCAAAGTTCTTTTTTGCAGATGGAATGTTGTTTTAGTCAGAATCAAAGTTGTTTTACCAAGGAGTAAAGTTGTTTAAGGTAGGCGCAAAGTTGTTTTATGTAGGTGCAAAGTTGTTTTACCCATCCGCAACGTTTTTTTATTATACCAATAGCTTATAATATAAACACATAGCATCACTCTTTTTAGTTTCGATATATTTTATGATAACAACTTTTATATTACTTAAAGTTGATAACTTATTTACTAGACAATTAAATCACTTTATAATTAGAACTAATTTAAATAAGAATAAAACATTAATAATTATTCATAATTAATCAATAATTATTAGTAATTTTGGGACAAATATTTCAGTATCTAAAAACATGAATACTAAAGAAATTAAAATAAGTTATGAAGAGTATCTATCTTTAGATCAACTATCTGAAGAAGATAAAACTCTTTTGGCTAAAGCAACTGAAACTACTAAGAAAGCTTATGCTCCTTACTCAGGATTTTGTGTTGGGGCTGCAATTTTATTAGATAATGGTGAGATAATATGTGGTAGTAATCAGGAAAATGCTGCTTATCCTTCAGGACTTTGTGCCGAGAGAGTGGCAATGTTTGCAGCAGCATCACAATATCCTGATGTAGCTATGAAAACTATTGCAATAACTGCTCATACTGATAAGTTTGAAATAGATATCCCTGTTTCGCCCTGCGGATCTTGTCGTCAGGTAATGGCTGAGTATGAGCATAAACAACAAAAACATATTAAGATAATACTTAAAGGAGCATCAGGTAAAATACTTATTATTAATGGTATTGAAAACCTGCTTCCTTTTGTTTTTAATGCTGATAATCTTAAATAAACATAATAAACATATCATATGAAACACAAAATTCTTTTATTAATTATCTTTCTTACAACAATTGCCATGAAGTTTGATAAACCTGCTTATATTATTTATGATGCAAAAGGGAGCAAATCTTCCTATGAATCAATGATGGACGATTTGCAGAAAGCTGATATCGTATTTTTTGGTGAGATGCATGAGAATCCAATCTGTCATTGGTTGGAATTACAGGTTGCAAAAGATCTTTATAAAGAAAAGAAAAACAATTTAGTGCTTGGCGCTGAAATGTTTGAAGCCGATAATCAGTTAATCTTAAATGAATATTTATCAAAACGTGTTTCAGAAAAAAGTTTTGAAGCTGAAGCTAAATTATGGCCAAATTATAAAACAGATTATAAGGCTTTACTTACATTTTCGCTTAAAAATCAGATACCTTTTATAGCTACAAACATACCACGAAGATATGCTTCAATGGTTAATAAAGGCGGATTTGAAGCACTGGATGCTCTTGATGTAGAAGCAAAGAAATTTATTGCCCCTTTGCCACCTAAATATGACAAAGAGCTTAAATGTTATAAAGATATGATGGGCAAGGATTCTACAAATATGGCTGCAGCTCATATAACACCAAATCTACCTAAGGCACAAGCTATAAAGGATGCAACGATGGCTTATTTTATTATGAAAAACAGGACTAAAGGAAAAGTATTCCTACACTTTAATGGCTCTTATCATTCTGAAGATCATGAAGGTATTGTTTGGTATCTAAAACAAATGGATCCAACTCTAAAAATAATAACTATAGCTTCAACAGAGCAGGAAAATATTAACGAATTATCAAAAGAAACTTTAAATAAAGCTGATTATATCCTCTGTATACCAGATGATATGACAAAAACTCATTAATCTATAAAAAGAAAACAATATAATTAAATGAATTTATTCTATTCGCCTGAAATTACTTCAAGTTTACATACACTTAGTAAGGATGAATCAACACATTGTGTAAATGTATTAAGGCTAAAAATAGGGAGTGCTATACATTTAACAGATGGGAAAGGGAATCTTTTTCATGCAATTCTTATAGATGATAGTCCAAAGTGCTGTATTGTAGAAATAAAGGAAACAATACATGATTATGAGAAGAGGAACTTTAATCTGCATATTGCAATGGCTCCAACTAAGAATATATCACGTGTTGAATGGTTTATGGAGAAAGCAACAGAGATAGGTATTGATGAAGTAAGCTTCCTTAATTGTGAGCACTCCGAACGAACTGTAATTAATACTGACAGACTGAACAAAATAGTTACATCTGCTGTTAAACAATCCATCAAAGCATATCATCCAAAGTTAAATACAATTGTTAAGTTTAAGGATTTTATTAAATCAACTAAAACTTATTCAGGTGAGAAGTATATAGCTTATTGTGATGATGATATGAGTGAACGCTTATCAATAAAACAATGTTATAAAAAGAAAAAAGATGCTTTGATATTGATTGGTCCTGAAGGAGATTTTAGTCCAAAAGAAGTTGCACTGGCAATAGAAAATGGTTTTAAAATAATAACTTTGGGTAAAGCACGTTTAAGGACAGAAACAGCTGCTTTAGTGGCTTGTCATTCTATAAATTTTTTAAATGAATAACCATTAATGAAAAAGATATTTCTTTTTGTAATACTATTTATATCACTTACATCCTTTAATACACCCTCGTTCCAAATTGCATTGCTCAAATATAATGGAGGTGGCGACTGGTATGCTAATCCAACTTCATTAACTAATCTTATTAAGTTTTGCAATGATAATATTGGCACAAATATAAACCCTGAATATGCGACAGTTGATGTTGGGAGTTCTGAGATCTTTAATTATCCTTTCTTGCATATGACCGGCCATGGGAATGTTGTGTTTTCGGATAGAGAAATGGAGAATCTTCGTACCTATTTAATAGGTGGAGGATTCTTACATATTGATGATAACTATGGTATGGATAAATTTATTCGTCCACAGTTAAAAAAGCTATTCCCTGAACTTGATTTAGTTGAGTTACCATTTAATCATCCTATCTTTCATCAGAAATATGATTTCCCAAATGGATTGCCTAAGATACATGAGCATGATGGTAAACGACCACAGGGTTTTGGTTTGATTTATAAAGGTAGACTTATTGTATATTATTCATATGAAACTGATTTAGGTGATGGTTGGGAAGATCAGGATGTTCATAAGGATTCGGAAGCCAAGAGGACACAGGCTTTAAAGATGGGTGCGAATATAATTAGATATGTTTTTAATCAATAAAAAGAATAAATTAAATATATGGAAGTAACAGGTAAGATGATACTTAAAAATCAGATAGTATCAGGTGAAGGTAAAAACGGAGTTTGGAAGAAACAAGACTTCGTAGTTGAAACTAATGCTCAATATCCTAAAAAGGTTTGCTTTACTTTATGGGGTGATAAAATTGACAAACTAGATGCTGTTGTGGGAGATAATGTTGTGGTTTCTTTTGACATAGAGAGTAAAGAATATAATGGAAAGTGGTTTACTGAAGCCAGAGCATGGATGATTAAAAAGGAATCTAAAGAACCATCAAATCAAGGTATAGAAGCACCTCCCGAAATAGATAGAGTACCTTATATTGAGGAAGATGACTTACCATTTTAATCAATAATAATAAAATAAGGTGTAATTTAAAATCCTTAGAATATATTTAAAATAAAAAAAACCCGCAATTGCAGGCTTTTTCATTGATTGTGTGCGGATGAAGGGACTCGAACCCCCACGTCTCTCGACACCAGATCCTAAGTCTGGCGCGGCTACCAATTACGCCACATCCGCTCTTAAGATTTCAGACTGCAAAGATACTACTTTTTTTATTCTTACCAAAATTGTTTTACCTTTATTAAATAACATTACTAATAATCCCTTAAACTATTTCAGCAACAACAAAAGTACTTCCTCCTACAAAAACAAGATCGTTAGCTTTGGCAGAATGTTGAGCAGCTTTCAATGCATCTTTAACTGAATTATAAACAGTACCTTTAAGTTGTTTTGCAATAGCTTTTTCTTGTAAAATATATTGATCAAGACCACGTGGAATATCTGCTTTACAGAAATAATAAACAGCATCTTTAGGTAAAAGCTCTAATACATTATCAATATCTTTATCATTAACCATCCCCAACACAAAATGTAATTGATGATGAGTTACAGTTTTTATCTGACTTAAAACTTCTTTTATACCATCAACATTATGAGCGATATCACAGATAGTAAGAGGATTAGTAGTAAGGCATTGCCACCGCCCCATCAGACCAGTAAGCTCCACAACATCTTTAATACCTTTATAAATAGTATCATCATTAATTAAATTGAATTTATCTTTAAGAAAATCAATAGCAGTTAATGTAGTAATAATGTTTTTAAGCTGATAAATACCTTTTAAACCTGATTCAACTTTAAATTCAACATTATTATTAATATCTTTAACCAAAACTTCAAGATAATTATTATCATTAAAAGAATGACTTAATATCTTATACTTTTCATCAGCAAAGACAATTGGAGAATACTCTTGCAAAGCTTTATTAATAAATACATCCTTAGTTTCGGGATGTGTTTCACCAATTACAACATTAATCCCAGGCTTTATAATACCTGCCTTTTCAGAAGCTATCTTATCTAAAGTATCACCAAGAAACTGTGTATGATCAAAACTAATATTAGTAATAATAGAGAGTTCGGGAATAATAATATTAGTAGAATCAAGACGACCACCAAGACCTGTCTCAATGACTGCAATTTCTACATTTTCATTTGCAAAATATTGAAAAGCCATTCCCACGGTCATCTCAAAAAAGGAAGGTTTTAATTCATTAAAGTCATTATAATAAGCATTAATAAACTCACAAACCTTTTGCTCATCTATCATAACACCATTTATCTTAATACGCTCCCTAAAGTCTTTTAGATGTGGAGAAGTATATAAACCTGTCTTATAACCTGCACTCTGAAGTATGGCTGCCATGTAATGAGATACAGAACCTTTGCCGTTAGTACCGGCAATGTGTATGCTTTTGAACTTATGTTGAGGATTATTTAAAAGAGAAAGCAAGGCAATTGTATTGTCAAGATTAGCCTTGTAAGCAGCAGCACCCACGCGATGAAACATAGGGAACTGATTGAACATATATTCCAGTGATTCTTTGTAATCCATTGTTGAATTTAATTACAAAGGCAAAAGTAAGATAAATAAATGAAAAGGAGCTTAGTTTTGATGAATAAAACGATACGTAATTGTTCCGGTTTGTTCTTCAGGAGCATTAGCATCCGAACTAAATGTAGCTTTTAAAGCAGCAATCCGAGCCTGAGCCCATAAATTCTGATCAGTTGTAGTAGTGCCACTTACACCTTCCTGAACTCGCGTAACCTGACCATTTTTATTCACCCATATTTTAACAACAACAGTTCCGTTACTATTAGAATTATAATTAGGATGTGGTAAAGATTTATTAGACCTGCCAGATAAACTATAAGAAATACCAGGGCCCTTACCAGGACCTGTACCAGTACCTACACCTGAACCAGTCCCGCCACCTGTTCCTGAACCATTACCCGGACCAATACCCGAACCATTTCCAGTTCCCTGGCCTGTACCTGAACCACCTCCTTTAGTATAGTTCTTACTATTAGGATTACCGTTAGGATCACCCTGATTGCCTTGTTTATTGGTAGTGCCGTCGCCTTTAGTTTTAGTAAACAAAGCATTCTGATTAATCTTAACTTCGTCGTGCTTAACTTCAACCTTTTTATTAGTTTTCTCTTTATTAGTTTTTAACGAAGTAGCATTGTCAGTGCTTGTTTCATCTGTAATAATATTCTCCTGATTGTCTTTAATAGGAGATTTTAAATCAACCGGATCAGGATTGATAATATTCTGTGCCTGTTCTTTGAACTCTGGGAAAGCAATGTTAGCTTCACTTATTCCCATACCGTTATCAGAGTTGCCAAGGTTAACTTCAATACCTAAGCCACCGCCTCCTCCACCTGCATCAGGCCAAGGTGGGATAGGAGTTTTAAGAACAGCAAGCCATAGTAAGAGTATCAGCAACGCATGAAAGAAGATCGTTCCTGAAACTCCCAGTATTTGGCGTTTGACGTCTTTACTATCAGTTCTTTGTTCCATTTGATGCTTTAGTTGCAAGTATCATCTTTACCCTTAACTTATTTCCAATCTCCAATACATCCACTAGATTCTGAACCGTAAGAGAGTTATCACAACGAAGTATAACTGTTGCTTCTTGTGCACCTTTAAGTTCTGTAATCAACTCTGCTTCCAGATTACTAAAAGGAATCTGTCTGTTGTTAATAAAGTAATTCATCTCTTTAGTAACCGATAAACTTATTTCTTTAGTGTTAACTCTACCCGGATGCTGTGAACTTGGCAACGATAGCTTAATCACATTCGGATTAAGCAAAGTAGACATAATCAAGAAGAACAACATCAGGAAGAACATGATGTCGTTCATTGAAGATGTGGCTACTTCTATTGTTGTTTTATTTTTCCTGCGAAGTTTCATCGTGTTGGTTCTTGTAAGAAATCAATAAAGTTCATCGCATTGTATTCCATTTTCTGAACAATCTTTTCTATCATTATACTCAACCAATGATAGCATACAAAAGCTACGATACCAACAATAAGTCCCGAAGCACTTGACACCATCTTAGTATAAAGTCCTGCCGAAACACTTGAAATACTTACATCTCCTGCTATGGAAATGTCGTGGAAGATCTTAATTACACCGATAATTGTTCCGATAAACCCGAACATAGGTGCTATACCTGCAATAATTGCAAGGATAGCAAGGTTCTTTTCAAGTTTATATACCTCAAACTTACCGACTATCTCAATTGATTCTTCAATATCTTTAAGCGGACGACCTAAACGTGACAATCCTTTTTCTGTCATACGGGCAATAGGACTGTCGGTTGATTTACACAAAGCTGTTGCAGAATCAAGGCGATCATTTACTATAAAATCACGAATATTATTCATGAAATTAGCTTCTTCTCTTGACGCTTTTTTAATCGCAATATATCTTTCTATAAAAACATATACTGTAATTAACGACAAAATAACGATTGGTATCATTATCCAGCCACCTTTTATTACGAGGTTCATTATTGTAATTGCTTCCTCTTTTGGTGGTGCCACTGGAGTATTAACCACTTGATTTGCTACTTTGTTAATGGTGTCCCCAACGTTAGTTGCGGCTTGTGTTATTTGCAAAATTATTCCAATCATTGTTACATTATTTTAGTTCTTAAAATTAGTACTTTATACTGATAGTAAAACTATCTTTTCAACTTATTTTTGAACAGTCATTTGTTAATAAGAACTTAATTTGTTAAAGAATATTGTATTGATAAATAAAAACAAGATCGCTTAAATTAAACTATTTAATTTTATCTCTTTTAAATCATGAAAAATTATTAGTTTTGTACAGAATTATTTTAACAAGTTCTTTAAGCAATTAAAGACAGTAAATACATAATATTATGAAATTTATCTATAAAATAATAGTTACATCTTTTGCTGTTGTCATCACAGCAAAGCTACTCCCGGGTATATATGTGCCCAATTTTATCACAGCAATCATTGTTGCGGTTGTACTTTCGTTACTAAATACTTTCCTGAAACCATTACTGTTAATACTAACAATACCTGCAACAATATTTACTCTGGGATTATTTTTACTAATACTTAATGCATTTATGATTGAACTTACTTCATATATTGTCAAAGATTTTGAAGTTCGGAGCTTTGGAACAGCAATTTTATTCAGTATTATACTATCACTAATCACTTTTGTATTAGAATTGCCTGATAAACTTAAATCCGGCAAGGTTGTTATTAAAAAATATAAAGAATGAAGACTACAGTAATTGAGAAACATAGCGAACTGGAGGAAGTTATCAATACGTGTGAGGTTTGTTATTTAAGTATGATTGATAAGGAAGGCAAGCCTTATGTGTTGCCTTATAATTTTGCTTACGAAAACAACAAGATCTATTTGCATTCAGGTAATTATGGTAAGAAATTAGAGATTCTCAGAGAAAATCCTGATGTATGCATTGCTTTTAGTATCGGGCATAAGCTTTTTCATCAGCATGAGACTGTTGCATGTAGTTATAGTATGTTATACAAGAGCGTTGTTGTAAGTGGTAAGGTAGTTTTTGAAGAGGATATTGAGAAGAAGATTGATATGATGAACAAAGTAATGCTTAAATATACCAACAAGACATTTGAATATTCGGCTCCGGCTATTAAAAATGTTGTTTGTTTTGTTGTTAATATTGAAGAAATAAGTGGAAGAAACAGAGGGATGTAATCTATTATTATTTTTACTAAATATTATTAAATGAAGAAGTTTATTCACGATATGTTGGTTGTTGGACGACGAAACATCAACACTCATTATTATATATTAGAACTCAAAGCACCCGATGTGCTACCCGAAATCATTCCCGGACAGTTTGTTCAGGTGGAGATTAAGGGGAATAAAAATGTTTTTCTGCGTCGTCCTATTTCTATACACGACATTAATACCGAAGAAAACACTATTAAGCTACTTATACAGAAGTTAGGTGAGGGTACCAATACTTTAAGTCATATTAAGAGTGGCGAGAAATTGAATATTATCTATCCATTAGGCAATTGGTTCAGCAAACCACACGAAGACAACCTGCTTTTAGTAGGAGGTGGTTGTGGTATTGCTCCTTTATTATATCTTTCAAGATATTTATCCGAAAGAAATTATAAAGTTACTACTTTGATTGGTGGTGCAAGCAAGGGAGACATCATTGAGCCAGATGAATATCGTAAATATGGTGATGTTTTCATCACTACAATGGATGGTTCTTTGGGTGAGAGAGGTTTGGTTACCGAACACAGTTTGTTTAAAGCTAAAAAGTTTGAGTATTCAATGGTATATACCTGTGGCCCACTGGCTATGATGAAAGCTATCTCAAGATTTGCAGTTCTACATGGCAAACCTTGTGAAGTTTCGCTTGAGAACATGATGGCTTGTGGCATAGGTGCTTGTTTGTGTTGTGTGGTTGAGACCCGACATGGTAATAAATGTACATGTACCGAAGGACCGATTTATAATTCTAAAGAGCTGGTTGGTTGGATTTAATAAAACATTAGTATGATTGATTTAGGCGTTACTATAAAAGATTTATATCTTAAGAATCCTGTGATGACGGCATCGGGAACATTCGGTTACGGCGAAGAGTTTACTGATTTCTTTGATATTGCAAGGTTGGGCGGCATTTTTGTTAAAGGAACTACAGGTGCACATCGCGAAGGCAACGCGTATCCACGCATGGCCGAAACTCCAATGGGAATGCTGAATGCTGTTGGATTGCAAAACAAAGGCGTTGATTACTTTATCTCCGATATTTATCCTCGCATCAAGGATATTGATACTCATTTTATCGTTAATGTTTCGGGCTCAACTGTTGAAGAGTACATTGAGGTGGCATCTAAACTTAATGAGTTGGATAAAATACCTGCTATTGAGCTTAATATTTCGTGTCCTAATGTTAAAGAAGGCGGTATGGCTTTTGGTACTAGTTGCCATTCGGCAAGTACTGTAACAAAAGCGATACGAGAAGTTTACAAGAAGACTTTAATTGTGAAGCTTTCGCCAAATGTAACCAATATTGCCGAGATGGCTGTGGCTGTTGAAGCTGCTGGTGCCGATTCGGTTTCTTTAATTAATACCTTATTAGGGATGGCAATTGATGCCGAACGTAAAAGACCTCTTTTGTCAACTATAACAGGTGGTTTGTCAGGCCCTGCCGTTAAACCTATTGCTTTACGTATGGTTTGGCAAGTTTCGAAAGCTGTAAAGATACCTGTAATTGGTATGGGTGGCATTATGACTGCCACTGATGCTATTGAATTTCTGCTTTGCGGAGCTACTGCTATCCAGATCGGTACCGCTAACTTCATTGATCCGGCAGTATCTGTTAAAATTATTGATGGTATTGAAGATTACCTCCGTCGACATCGCCATAACTCTGTTTATGATATCATTGGGGGATTAAGATAAGTATTTGGTGATTTGGTGATATGGTGATTTAGAGATTTGGTGATATAGTAAATTTGTGATTTAATGATTTAGATTTAAAGTGAATTAATTTTTATAAAGAAAAAATGTTACCGCTTAATAGTTCTTTTACTGTTAAGCGGTTTTTTGTTGTTAATTATTCTTGTTTTTTAATAGATAATATGAGTTGCTTAAGCTACATTACACAATTATCACAACTTCATTCTTATCATAATTAGATATAAGGGTGTGAAATAGCAGTCGAGACTTCCAATGATGAAGTTGAGGCTTCCACTAATGAAGTTGAGACTTCAACTAACGAAGTTGAGACTTCCATTAACGAAGTTGAGACTTCCAATGACTCTTCCGAGACTTCGGATGACTCTTCCGAGACCTCCACTGATGAAGTTGAGACTTCCAATGACTCTTCCGAGACCTCCACTGATGAAGTTGAGACTTCCAATGACAAAGTTGAGACCTCGACTGCCTAATTTGAAATCTGAGTCTTTATTAATGGAAATTGTATTGATAAAATTGCCATCTAAAATTATTTATTTTAGAAATAAATTATCCATTTCCTCTTGTTATAAATAATAAATCATACTAAAACAAAGAGTGCCTAAAGTACTTTAAGTGCCTACCTTGCTTACCGGCAGGCAGGAAATGCCCAATGTTATTAAGAATGCTTTCGCAGATATAAATATAATTGTGATTTGAATGATTAAGACCTATCAGGTTTTGGAAACCTGTTAGGTCTAACATAATTATTCTTTCCCCGAAAGGGAAATTATTGTCTTTCTTATTCTGTTCTTTCTTATCTTATTAATAAATGTAATTTAATTTAAGATAAAAAAGAAGATAGAAAAAGTTCATAGAGTATTTATAATACTTAGAGTACTTAGAGTATTTAAGAAAATGATGAATTAATACATATTCATACTAAAACAAAAAGCTCTGCCAAGTAAATGACAGAGCTTTAATATTATTTAATGCCTTTTCAACTCTAAATACTCTAAGTAATCCAAGTACTCAAGACACTTTCTTATTATTAATTGCCTTTATAACTCTAAGTACTCAAGGCAATCCAAGTACTCAAGGCACTTTCTTCTTCTAGTAACGGTAGTGATCCGCTTTGTATGGTCCTTCAACAGGTACGCTGATGTAAGCAGCCTGTTCGGGAGTAAGTTTAGTTAGCTTTACACCTATATTTTCTAAATGTAAACGAGCAACTTCTTCGTCTAATTGTTTTGAAAGACGATAAACACCAATTTCAAACTTGTTTTTCCAAAGATCTAACTGAGCTAAGGTCTGATTTGTGAAAGAATTACTCATTACAAAAGAAGGATGACCTGTAGCACAACCTAAATTAACCAAACGACCTTCAGCTAACATGAAGATAGCATGTCCGTCAGGGAAAATATACTTATCAACCTGAGGTTTGATATTGATCATATTAATACCAGGAAATTCATTAAGCAAATCAACTTGAATTTCGTTGTCAAAATGGCCAATATTACATACAATTGCCTGATCTTTCATGCGAGCCATGTGCTCAACAGTGATTACATCTTTATTACCTGTAGTAGTTACAAATATATTACCTTCGGTAACTGCATCGTTCATGGTATTTACTTCAAAACCTTCCATTGCAGCTTGTAAAGCACAGATAGGATCAATCTCGGTAACGATAACTCTGGCACCGTAAGAGCGCATTGAATGTGCACAACCCTTACCAACATCACCATAACCTAAAACGATAACAACTTTGCCGGCAATCATAACATCTGTAGCACGTTTAATACCGTCAGCCAAAGATTCGCGACATCCGTAAAGGTTATCAAACTTAGATTTAGTAACTGAATCGTTAACATTGATAGCAGGGATCAATAATTCACCCTTTTCCATCATCTGGTACAGACGATGAACACCTGTTGTAGTTTCTTCAGAAACACCTTTAAGCTCAGCAACTACCTTAGTCCATCTTTGATTATCTTCTTTTAAGATATCTTTTAATGCATTTAAAATAATTCCTTCTTCTCTGCTCTCAGGAGTTTTATCTAAAACACTTGCATCTTTCTCAGCCTTGAAACCAATGTGAATAAAGAGGGTAGCATCGCCACCATCGTCCACAATCAAGTTAGGACCTTTGCCGCCAGGAAAAGCTAATGCCTGATTAGTGCACCACCAATACTCTTCAAGAGTTTCACCTTTCCAGGCAAACACAGGAATACCTGCTGCTGCAATCGCTGCTGCTGCATGATCCTGAGTTGAAAAGATATTACAACTTGCCCAACGAACATCAGCACCTAATTCTGTCAATGTTTCAATTAAGACTGCAGTTTGAATCGTCATGTGAAGAGAACCGGTAATTCTGGCACCCTTTAATGGTTTCTCAGCACCATATTTCTTTCTTAAAGACATCAAACCCGGCATCTCTTTCTCGGCAATTTCTATTTCTTTTCTGCCCCAATCCGCTAATTTAATGTCAGCTACTTTGTATGTTAGATTAGAATCTGTCATTTTATTATTGTGTTAATAAATTTTCTGCAAAATTAATCTAAAATAAGCAAATAACAAAAGTTTAAATTAGTACTTTTGAAAACTATTATTAAAATGACTTAAAAAACACAGATGCATAACCAAAAGAAAGCGTATATATTTGCATTAATGGCAGTTTTGTGCTGGTCAACTGTAGCTACTGCTTTTAAAATTGCTTTACAAAATTGCACTTTTATTCAATTATTATTCTATACTTCGTTTATCTCTACCATAATGTTGTTTATTATTTTAATTATACAGAAGAAAACTTCTCAGTTAATTAAAATAGAAAGAAAAACTGCCGCATACTCTTTAACATTAGGGATATTGAATCCGTTTTTGTACTATACCATCTTATTTAAAGCCTATTCCATTTTGCCTGCACAGGAAGCCATGACTTTAAACTACACCTGGCCGGTTATGCTGGTGCTGTTATCAATACCATTGTTAAAACAAAAACTTACCATCAAGAGTATGGTGGCAATATTTGTGAGTTTTACAGGTATAATCATCATTACAACTAAAGGAAACATCATAAATTTAAGTCTGAGTAATGTATTTGGCGATACTTTAGCGGTTGGGAGTTCTATCATCTGGGCTTTGTTCTGGATTTATAATGTAAAGGATAAGAAAGATGAGGTTATTAAGCTGTTTTTAAACTTCCTTGCGGGAACAATATGTTCAGGTATTTTAATGATTGCCTTAACGGGATTTACAAGTCTAAATCCGGAAGCAATACCTGCAATAGTTTATGTTGGGATATTAGAAATGAGCGTAACTTTTGTGTTCTGGCTATTAGCTTTAAAGTATACTGCTTCTACAGATAAGGTTAGTCAGTTAATATTCCTCTCCCCTTTCTTATCATTACTATTTATCCATTTAATAATAAAGGAAACGATAGCAATTTATACCTTGGCGGGATTAGTTTTTATCCTTGGCGGGATAGCTATTCAGCAAAGTTCTTTTAAATTCATTAAAAAAATCTAAACATATTTAAGATTAATACTGTTATTAATTGTATATTTGTCAAAAATATCAACTTCATGAATGTCTATACTACAATCCTGGAAAAGAAAGCTAAAGGCTTGAAACAATTTGCTGTATTAATTGATCCTGATAAAGCAATACCCGAAGAAATTGAACGAATAGCTTCAATATCTAACGATGCTAAGGTTGATTATTTCTTTGTTGGTGGCAGTTTATTAACAAATGATCATCTGGGGAAGTGTATTTTGCTATTAAAACAACATAGTAATATTCCTGTAGTTATATTTCCGGGCAGTTCTATGCAAATTAATTCTAACGCTGATGCAATTCTACTATTATCTTTGATATCCGGAAGAAATCCTGAGATGCTTATTGGCAAACATGTGGTATCTGCACCTTATTTAAGGGATAGTAAGCTGGAAATTATCCCAACAGGATATATGTTAATTGAAAGTGGCAAGGCAACTACGGTACTTTATATGAGCAATTCGCAACCTATTCCTTCAGATAAGGACGAGATAGCTGTTTGTACTGCAATGGCTGGCGAAATGTTGGGTTTAAAACTTATTTATATGGATGCAGGTAGTGGCGCTTTGAATCCTGTTTCTGCCTCAATGATAAAAAGTGTTCAAAGTAACATAAATGTACCTTTAATTGTTGGAGGTGGAATCAAAACTCCTGAAAAAGCATTTGAACATTGTCAAAATGGAGCAGATTTAGTAGTGATTGGTAATGCTTTTGAGAAAGAAAGCGGACTTATCAAAGAGATAGCATTCGCTGTAAAGCAATAATTTCTTATTTATAAAGAAAATCGTTTTTATTCCCCTTTCTTTAGTGTAAAACCAAAGGTTGTTCCGATTCCGAGGGCGCTTCTTACGTTGATAGTTTGGTTGTGGGCTTCTATAATATGCTTAACAATTGACAAACCTAAGCCGGTTCCACCTTGCTCACGCGATCTGCTTTTATCAGTTCGGAAGAATCTTTCAAACAAACGGGGAATATCCTTATCGGCTATGCCAACGCCATTATCCGCAACCTCAATAAGCATCACCTCATCCATATCAAAGAAACTAATCTTGGTAGCTTGTTCCTTTTCTCCCGAATATTTAATTGAGTTTTCAAGAAGATTAGTCAATACCTGTCGTATGCGTTTTTTATCGGCGTAAACCATTAGGTATTTATCGCTTCCCTGATTTAAATTAAGCTTAACATTTCTCTTTTTTGCTTTAATCTCTAAAAACTCTATTACTTCTTTAACCAAAGCAATGATATCAAACTTTGAGAACTCCAGTTTAAGTTCGCCGGATTCCAGTTGCGAGATTGCTTCCAAATCGTTAACGATAGAAATCATGCGGTTGATACTTTTCTCGGTACGCAAAAGATATTCTTTGTTGATAGTTGGATCTTCAAGACCTCCATCAAGCAGGGTAAGTATGTAACCTTGTATATTAAATATAGGTGTTTTTAATTCGTGCGAAACATTCCCAATAAATTCTCTGCGATAAATCTCTAATTTCTTTAATTCTTCTATTTCCTTACGGCGATCCGAAACCCAATTAAGCACTTCCTGATTTACGTTTTCCAATAGATTCTTATCTTTACCCAACTCTTCTTTTACATATTTCTCGGTTCCTTTAATATTATGAATCGTTTTATAGATGATACGTATCTTTTCATAAATAAACTTCTTTAATACAAAACTAACTACATAAAAAACGGCAAAAAACAATACAATCGGAAGAACAATAAAAGGGATTATTCTGAAGATATCAAAGGCTAATGATAAACTTAGGTATATTATTACGAATATACCCGTTATCAATAACGAAATATTGAAAGCTATTTTCTTAGGATAGGAATTAGTCATTTATTGTTCGTATTTATAGCCAACTCCTTTGATGGTTTTTATATTTTCTATCCCTAATTTCTCCCTGATTTTGCGCACGTGAACATCAATTGTCCTGTCTCCTACAATAACATCGTTTCCCCAAACTTCCGAAAAGATATCTGTACGGGTAAACACCTTATTGGGTTTTGAAGCAAGGAATAAAAGCAGTTCAAACTCCTTTTTGGGAAGTGAATATTCCTGACCATCCTTCACAACTACGTATCTTTCTCTATCAATTGTTATATCTATCAGTTCAACTGCAGTACTTTTAGCATCATCATCCTTATATCTGCGCAATAATGCCTTTATGCGACTTACAATTATCTTAGGTTTGATAGGTTTGGTGATATAATCATCTGCGCCTGCCTCAAAGCCGGCTATTTGAGAGTAATCTTCTCCGCGGGCAGTTAAAAAGACGATTAAAGTATTCTCTAGTTTAGGAATTTTCTTTAGTTCGGCGCAAGTTTCAATGCCATCCATTACAGGCATCATCACATCTAATATAATTAACTGCGGCAAAATTTGCGTGGCTATCTTTATCGCATCCTTACCGTTCTCGGCAGTATATACGATGTAGCCTTCTTTACGAAGATTGTAACCCAGAAATTCTAAAATATCCGGTTCGTCGTCTACAAGCAGTATGCTAAAAACTTCCTCTTTCATATTATTAATATTTGTATGCCTTTAATTATTGCACAAAAGTAAACTAATTTTATGAATACTTGGAATTAAAATGTTGAAAGTTAACAAAGATTTAATATAAGGATAAGAAAAGTACTTAGAGTGACTTGAGTGCTTTGAGTACTTAGAGTATTTAAATACAAGGTTAAATTTCACCAATTTCTGCGAAAGCTATATTAATTTAATGTTAAGTGGTTATAACAACTATTTAGTTACTTTTGCAGAATATTAATTTAATGAAATAAAAAGATGCGAGCAGTTATACAAAGAGTCAGCGAAGCTTCGGTAACGATAGATGGCAAAATACACGATTCAATAAATCTTGGTTTGGTGGTGTTATTAGGAATCGAAGACACCGATACAAAAGAAGATATTGAGTGGTTGAGTAACAAAATTTGCAAGCTACGCATCTTTAACGATGCCGACAAAGTAATGAATCTCTCAATTGAAGAAGTAAAAGGAGATATTTTATTGATAAGTCAGTTTACGTTGCATGCATCCACCAAAAAAGGAAGTCGTCCTTCGTATTTAAAGGCTGCACACCCCGATAAAGCAAAACCATTATATGAAAAGTTTAAACAACAAATCCATTTTGAATTAGTAAGAGCCATCCATTCGGGTATTTTTGGTGCCGACATGAAAGTTTCGCTCACAAACGACGGTCCGGTGACTATTTACATAGATACAAAGGATAAGGAGTAAGTTATTTTTGTAATAATCGAAAGTGTACATCCTGACAGGTTTCCAATCCTGTCAGGTATAAATAACAAAAAGTAAGAAATTTGTTTCATTTTTAAGTTTAAAACCTGTCAGGATGAAAAACCTGACAGGATGCATAATGGTTTTATTTATAATAATAATATGACATGTGGCTTATAGCCCCAAATTATATTGTTAAGAAGCAATCCAAAGCACGAATCAGCATTTTGTCCTTTCGACAAGCTCAAGGACCGAAATCAAATGACACACTACAAAAAGGGCCCCTGAGCCTGTCGAAGGGAATTGCGGTAAGATTATATTAGTATTCAACCCCCGGCATAAATGCTGGGGATAATAGATATTAAGAATGCTATTATATATAATAGGTATGAATAATTTATTTTTAGGATTGCATTTTATGTGTTAGACCTAGCCTTCAAGCTAGGGTAGAATGGCAAAACACCCCTCGGGCTTCAGCCCACAGTTTTTATGATTTTATTATTGATAAAGTATTTCTTTAGAAAAAAGATTATTTCTTTTAAAGTTTTAATGATTAATATTTTTTTTAATCAACTCCTCAATCCATATCTCTCCAGTTATTACAGGCATTAAAAATTGTTGGATAAATTTTGCTTGTGTTTGTAAAGTATAATTTCTTCCTTTTAACAAACTACAATCAAAACAACTATAATAATCACTAATATCAAAAACAAAAGACTTTTTGTACATATGAAATTTTTTTTTCTTTGTATAACAACTGACCAGGATTGACTTTCATCACCAATTACACTAATTGTTTGATTTATTCTATAATTATAAAACGTTATAGATGGATTACCTCTTACTCTATAAGTAAATTCTTTTCCGTCATAATGATTATCATATAAAAAATCAAAAGCTCGGATTATTTGAATTAATCCCCATTCATTACCATTAAGTTCACTAAAATCCATAGTTCATATTTTAACGTAAATAGTATTTACAATTTGTGTTTTATGGATTTAAGTTAATAATCATTGTAAAAATAATGTAAAATCACAATAATAAATAAAAGGTTATTATTCTATTATTTAAACTTATCCAAATCACCCAACAAAATTACACAAAATAATCCCAATCTTACCAAAATAAAATGATTTCTTTCGTAAATAAATTCCATGGAATGTCCCTACAAAAACATTTTTATCACCCCATTTTTCCTGCATCCAAAAACCCTGACATTTTGTCAAAAACTTATTTGTGAAAATAGGCAAAAATCGTTAAAACGCGTCATTTCATGTTTTTAACTAGCTTAGTGGTAATTGTAATACGCCATCTGCATTTTACAAATGGCTTAGTACAATCAAAAGTACGCCATATTTTTTTTACAAAAGGTTATTTTGTATTAAAATGTGGTCAAATTCAAAATAAAAACCTGACATTTTGTCAGGTTTTGGACAAATATTAATTTATAAACACGAAAAAGTCATTGTATCTATGCTTTTGTAAAATGCAGATGACGTATTACAATGCCTTTTTTCATAAATAAAAATATTTTTTGGCAATTTTAAGTCTTCATTTATGCATCTGAAAAAATAAAATGTCCACATTGAAACACATTATTGCCACTTTTATTTTTCAGTTTAGTAATTAACCTTAAAATTATGAATTCTGAAAAATAAATTTATATAAAATCAATAAAAAAGGAGGGTATTTCTGTCCTAAAAATCGATAAATATTCGTTAAACAAGGAATAATAAAAATAAATAAACTAAAAATTAGCACAAATTAAATCAGTATAGTGTTAAAGATAACCATTATCTGTTGTTAATAATAATTTTAAAATTATTTTTAAAAAAATAGTTCGTTTGCATATGAATTAATTTTTTATTATATTTGCAAAATTATTTAAATTGATAGTTAAACATTTTTTAAATTTCAAATTACACACAAAATTAACACAACATAATTATGGAAGGATTACCAATTTTCAATGAAATTTTCGCCACCATTCCTCCTGCACCATTAGAAACTACAGCTACTGATGGAGCATTTCATGTGGAGGCTTTAAATGCCAACAAACTAGTTGACCCCAAAATTTTGGCAATGTGGACAGCTACACATCCACTTTACGATACTTTTATGGTTGATAAAACTAAATTTGATAAAGGTGAAGGAGATTTAAAATTAATGAATGCAGCTTTTGATGTATTGGAAAAAGGTTTGAATTCGGTATTTACAGGATATCAACAAACTATAGTGGGAATATATAAGCCCGAAACTGATAAATATAAGGAGTTATTCTTTATGAATATTTCTGATATGTTTAGAGGTGGCATATCTGTTAAATTGGGAAATGTAAGACGTTTCCTGTTAGCATGTGGCTCAGATGTTAAATTGGCAGCCATCAAAGCTGATTTAATACTAAAACAAAGTGAAATTACCACAAAACAATCTGATAAAACGTTGTTAAAAGCACAAGTTGAAG